>CAZEHU010000377.1:0-4164 GCA_964511605.1 uncultured Myxococcales bacterium | reverse complement strand
CCGCGCGTGGAAGCGCATGGTGGCGTCCTCCAGCAAGCGGCCCTCGAGCATGTCGGCTCGGGCGAGCACACGTTCGGCCATATCGGAGGGGGTCGTGGCGGCCGGGCCCGTGGCCTCGGCGATGAGGCCGGTGAGGGCGCTCATCTCCTCCGCGAGGGCGGAGCAGCGCTCACAGTGCTCGGCATGTTCAGTGTCGAGGCGTCCGTCGGCCAGCTCGGCCTCGAAGCGGCCGCAGGCGAGCTGCAGCACCTCCCCATCGGTGTTCGTCCGCTTCCTCATCGTCCTCCTCCCTCACCCGCCCTCGGCGGCGAGGATGGCCCGCACGCGCTTGACCGCGCGCCAGATCCGCTGCTTCACAGCGGCGCGGGAGATCCCCACCTCCTCGGCGATACCGTCGTAGGAGATCCCGTGGGTGTAGTGGAGCTCGACCCAGGTCCGGTCGGGCTCCTTGACCCTCGAGAGCGCTCCCCGCACGCGCCCGAACTCCTGCCTTCGCGCCGCCACCGTCTCGGCCGCCTCGAGGGGGATCGGCTCCTCCGGGGCGGGCATATGGTCCACCTCCACGTCGCCCGCCGTCCGGATGAGACGGCTTCGGCGGCTTCGGAGGAGGTCGATGCAGCGGTTCGCGGCGATGCGATGGAGCCAGGGCCTCAGACCACCGGTGCCGCGATAGTCCGGGAGGGCCACCAAGGCGCGGCTCATGGCGTCTTGAGCGGCATCCTCTCCAGCGGCGGCGCTGCCCATGCGGGAGATGCAGGTGCCCACGATCTCGCTGCCGTAGGCCTGAACGAGGAGGCGGCAGGCCTCGCGGCGTCGACCCTGGTGCGCGTGCTCCAGGATCCTGGTGTCCATCTTCTGGCGTTCGTCGGCGAGCATCCACATCTCGGAGGTAGAACGGAGACAGGCCGGAACGTAACAAGGATCAAGGGGGGCCTCGACTTTCTCGCCCCTTTCTCGCGGACGTGCCCGCCCCCAACGGCTGCCGCGCGAACGCTGGGGCCTCAGGGCTCCCAGGGCACCAGCACGATCGGCCCGCCCAGGGAGCTTGTGCCGTCGGTGGTCGGCGCGCAGGTCTCGGGGGTCTGAGCGGGCCCGCCCTCGAAGACATGCAGGAAGTACTCCCGCGGCCCCCCGTGTCCATCCTCGCGGAGCTCGAGGTCGAGGTGGAGGGTGGGGGTGGCGAGGTGGGCGAGGTCGGCGAAGTTGTGGTGGCTCGAGTACCAGCAGATCGGCTCGGTGCTCTCGGCGGAGGCCTCGAGGTGGAGGACGCTGCCGAGGGTGCCGACGCGTGCATCGTCGAGGCGCCACTCGGTATTCGCCAGGTTGCCGGGGCCCATGTTCGTGCGGCCGAGGCGCAGGCAGACCTGGCCGTCCTCGCTCTCGAGCTGGAAGACCTCCACGTCGGGGCCGTCCGGCAGCCCCTCCTCGAAAGCGCAGTCGGCGTCCTCACCAAGCACCAGGCTGTCCGTGGGCGGGGGGGGCTCCGCGGACTGCTCGGGCGCCGTGGGCTCCCAGTCGGCGGGGGTGGAGCACTCATCCCCGGAGTCCGGGCAGGCGACGGCCACGCACTGCTCCAGGGTCGCGAAGCCTGGCGGGAAGGCGTCGAGCCCGCAGGTCCCGAGACAGTCAGGCACGCCGACCACGCCATCGGCGGCCATGCAGTCGCTCATGCAGGCGCAGTCTTCGTGCTCGCGGCAGAGGGCGTCGAGGTCGGAGCACTTCTCCTCGAGGCAAGGGGCGCAGCCCTCGTCGGCGCCGCCGGCGCAGGCGCCCAGGGTCGGTTGGGGCGCCATCGCCAGGAAGAGCACAGGGAGGGATCGGAGGAGCTTGGGGATCGGGATCATGGAGAACCTCACTTCAGAAAGGGGCGGACCTGCTTGACCAGCAGGGTGCCGTCGGGGCGCTGCTTCCACTCGGTGTCCAGGAGCAGCTCGGCGGAAGGTGGCAGGTCGGCGTCGACGGGGAAGAGCTCGGAGATCGTCGACAGCGCAGCACCGAGGTCCTCGAGGGTGGGATCTTCGAGTACCCACTCCCCCTCTGGCAAGGCGCCCGCGCCCTTGGCACGCTCGATGGCGACCACGACGCCCCCCTGCACCTCGAGCAGGACCTTCTCCGGCCACATCCCCGGTGGGGGCGCCACGACGTCCAGGTCGCCAGGCTGGGCGTTGACGAGGTAGCGAGGATCCCACGAGCTCACCGGGTTGCCGTCGAAAGCCACGATGCTCGCGAGCTCGTCCTCGGCGCGGGGGTGGACGAGGATGCCCATGGCCGCCTCGAGGTGGTCGACCCCGAACCAGGAGCGCTCCTCGAAGGCCCGGCGATTCCAGAGGGAGGCCCAGACCCGCTTCAGACCCCGGCAGACGCCCCGCTCCTTCGGCTTCAGGGGATCGCACTGGCTCGGTCCCTTCGCGTCCCCGTCGAGGTCGTCGGCCCAGCAGACGCTCGTCGAGTCGTAGAGGCCGGCCCCGTGGAAATCGAGGGCGTCCTCCGCGTTGCTCGAGGAGCGGAAACGCACCATCGTCGTGGCGTCGCCGATCACCTGCTCGACGCGCTCGCCGACGGCCTCCAGCAGCGCGGGATCGCAGGGGGCGTCCTCCATCGCGAGCTGCAGCAGGCCCAGGCGCTGGGCGCGGATCGGCCCGCTGCTCAGGAACTCGGGATCCTCCAGCCAGAGCTCGACCGTCTCGCGGAAGCTCAGCTCCTCCATCGCTCCACCTGTGAACACGGGCCAGGTATGGGCCTCCATGAAGTTGATCGAGGCCCCCACCGGGATCGCGAAGCCCGGCTGGCCGAGGGCCACGGGGATCCGCTGGTAGAGGGCCGCCAGGTTCGCCGCCTTGGCACCGTAGCGAGCGGTCGCCTCGCTCCTCTCGTCCGCGGCCTGGGTCGGGACCGCCTCCAGCGCCTCCATCTCGGTCCACCCCAGGTCCGGTGCCGGCACGCTGACGGGCTCGGGCTTGTGGGCCTCGGCGCAGGCCACCGCCTCCGCCGCGGCGATCGGCTCCACGTCGAGGCCCGCGACCCCGCAGGTGAGGCGCACGCTCTTGCCCTGCCAGGCCCCGAAGAGCGACCAGGCGTTCTTCACGTAGCAATTCGGGGTGCCCCGCGCCGCGCTCCTCACGTTCAGGTGGGAGAGCTCCCCCTGCCGGCTCCCCGTCACGATCCCCGCCACGACGGTCTCGACGTCGTGGGGGGCCTCCTCGATCACGAGGAGGTCGGTCCAGCCGAAGCTCGCCGCCAGCTCCGCCTGGGCCAGCTCCGCGAGGGTGTAGCGGCGCACGGTCCCGCATCCCTCCGCCTGGGTGTAGACCTCGTAGTCGAGGGCCTCGGCCGGGTCGAACCAGCTCACCTCGGGGCAGACGTCCAGCACGTCACGCTGGAGCTGGTTGGCCGGGATAGCCTGGAGCGGGTCGAGGCCCCAGGCCGCGCCGAGCTCCGCCAGCACCTCCTGGTGCTCGGCGCAGGTGATGGTGGCGGCCGGGTCGATCCCCTGATCCCAGATCGCCACCCCGAAGCGGGTGCCGCCCGTGGGGTCCAGGTACTCGGTCAGGTTCCCGGCGAACCACTCCCGCTTCCCCGGATCGAGCACCAGCTCCAGGTACTCCTCGTAGGTCATGGACTCGAAGCCCTCGAGGTGGTCCATGAGCTGGAGGTGGGGGGAGGGGCCCTCGGTCTCGGGGCCCGCGGTGTCGACGAAGAGGGTCGGCAGGCGCGCCTCCTCGACCGCGGGCACGAGCCACGCCGTCGTCCGCACCTGGTCGACCGCGGGGGCCTCCCGGGCGATGGCCTCCCAGGTCGCCAGGTCTGGCACCTGGTGCACACAGACCGGCTGACCGGTGAGGGCCTCGGCCTCCTCGCAGAGGGTCATGGAGCCTGGCAGCTCCCCCTTCGTCTCGGCATCGCCGCTGGCACAGGACCAGGGGCTCGCGAGGAGGGTGGCGCCCAGCATGATCCTGGCGCGGGCCCAGCTCAGAGCTCGCTCTCCAGCACGGCCTCGAGGGCGGTCGCGAGGTCCATGGAGACCTCCTCGGCGCTCAGGATCTCCTCGATAGCCACGAGCACCTCCTCTCTGTCCGCGGGCGCCAGGGCCGGTAGGTTCATCTCTGCCGGTTGGCCAAAAGCGTCCAGCACGAGCTGGGAGGAGACGTCCTCGAGCTCCTCGAG
>CAZEHU010000376.1:0-4171 GCA_964511605.1 uncultured Myxococcales bacterium | reverse complement strand
CCGGAGCTGCGACGGGCGCTGGCGGTCTCCATCTACCGAGTAGCCGCTCCCTTTGCGCTCCTGGCCTTCGGTCCCCTCGTCTCCGTGGCCGCCCTCCCGTTGTCGGAGACCTTGCTCGACGTCCTCCTCGAGGCCCTGCCCCAGGCCTGGATGCTCCTGGCCCTGCTGGCTGCGGGCATCGGCTCCGCCTACGGCCTCGCCCTCCGCTTCCGCCGACAGCCGAGAGCGGACGTGATCCTCGTCCTCCTCATCGGGGCCCCGGTCCTCCTTGCTCTCCTCTCGCTCGCCCGCCCCGTGCTCACCCTCCGCAACCTCCTCTGGCTGCTCCCGCCCCTGCTCGTCGCCGCCGGCGCCGGGTGGCCCACCGGCCGCCGAGGCGTCCTGGCCGCCTGGCTCCTCCTCGCCCCCCTCTGCGCTGCCTCACTCGCTGGCTCCAACGAGCGCTTCGAGCCCCGCCAGGACTTCGCCGGCCTCACCCAGCGCCTCGCTCGTACGGCCGCCGCCAAGGCCACCCAGCGCACCTTCGTCCTCCCTCCCTGGGACGCCCCCGGCATCAACCGCTACGCCCCCGACCTCCCCCTCGAATCCCTGATGGAGCCCCACCAGCTCCCCCCGGCCGACTCCCTGCCCGACCGCGTCGATCTCATCCTCACCCGCTCCCTCGCCCTCCCCGACAGCCCAGCGCGCTCCTCGCTCCTCGCCTACCTCAACGCCACCCACACCCTCGCCGAGGAGGCCCACTACCCCGGCATCGAGGGCGGCCTCCGGCTCCTGCGCTTCGAGCGCCCACCGAGTCGCCCTGACTTGTTATGACAAGGATTGTTGTGTCATGGCTTGACAAGTCGTTCCGCTGCGATTCATGCTGTCGGTATGTCCTTCCTCGGCCGAGAGTCGGAGCTCCAGCTCCTCACAAGAGCGCTCGAGGACCCCGCCTCCGGGTTCATCCCGATCTACGGTCGACGTCGCGTCGGCAAGAGCGAGCTCATCCTGCGCTTCATGGAGGGGCAGCCGGGGCTCTACTTCCTCGGGAAGGAGGCGCCGGCGACGGAGCAGATCCAGGAGTTCCTGCTGCGAGCGGCCGAGGCCGTAGGGGAGCCGCTGCTGGCGACGCAGCGCGTCGACGATTGGGCAACAGCACTCCGCCTCCTCGATGAGCGGATGCCCAGCGATACGCGCTTCGTGCTGGCCCTCGACGAGTTCCAGTGGACCGCGGGGGCGAGCCCGGAGCTGCCCTCCGTCCTCCAGGAGCTGTGGGATCGGTCTTGGCGGGACAGTGGCCGAATCCTGCTCATCCTCTGCGGCTCGTACATCGGCTTCATGGAGCGGGAGGTCCTCGGCCGGAACAGTCCGCTCTTCGGGCGGCGGACGGCGGCGATCCGCCTCGGCCCCTTTCCCTTCCGGGAGGCCCGGCAGTTCCACCCGCACTGGTCCCTCGAGGAGTCTGCGCGGGCCCACTTCATCTGCGGGGGCGTAGCCGCGTACCTGAAGACCTTCCGGCCCGATCGCTCTGTCGAGCAGAACATCCTCGAGGTGGTGCTCTCCGAGTTCGGCGTCCTACGGGAGGAGCCGATCTTCCTCCTGCGCGAAGAGCTGCGGGAGCCGAAGGTCTATAACGCCCTCCTGAGCGCCCTCGCGGAGGGGCGTGGCTCCGCGACCGAGGTCGCGCGCAGGGCCGGCGTCCCCGAGCGTGGCGTCACCTACTACCTCGATCAGCTCCAGCGGCTCGGCTTCGTGCGCAGGAGGTACCCGCTCACCGACAAGCGCCCGTCGAAGCGCAGCGTGCGCTTCGAGCTCCATGATCCCTTGCTGAGGTTCTGGTTCCGCTTCGTCTGGCCGAACCTGAGCGCCCTCGCGGTCTCCGGTCCCGAGCGGGTCTGGGAGCGGCGCATCCGACCCCAGCTCCCCTCCTGGTACGGCACCTGCTTCGAGGTTCTATGCCGGGATGCGCTGCCTCAGCTCTACGACCGTGAAGGCGTCTCCGCGGCCTTCGAGGTCGGGGAGTATTGGGATCGGTCGACACAGATCGACCTGGTGGGCCTGCGGGACGACGCATGGACCGACCTCGGAGAGTGCAAGTGGGGGCGCCTCCCCTCGCCCTCCAAAGTCGTCGCCGCTCTCGAGGCCAAGGTGGGGCGCTATCCCAACGCTCGGAACGCCACCATCGGCAGGAGGGTCTTCGTCCGCGACGCCCCCGCCCCTGCCGGCCTCCCCGAGAACGTACGCTGGCACACGCTGCGGGATCTCTACGGCGAGTCGCAAGGCTGATCCCCGAAGCTCTCGGGGCTACCTCTTCTTCTTGCCCTTCTTCTTCTTGCCCTTCTTCCGGTTGGCCTTGCGCTGGGCCCGAGCGGCCTTCGCTTTCTTGCGACGTTGCTGGGCAGACCCTGCGCTGGGACGCGCAGAGGGGCGCGATGGTGGCCCAAGAGCTGCGAGCCCCCCAGCGCGTCCGCGGGTGGCGCCGAGGAGCGCCTCGAGGTGGGTGGGCTCCTCCTGGAGCTCGTGGGTGAACTGTACGGAGATGGGCGTGCCGGCCGCGAACATCTCGGCGAGGCGCTCCCAATCCCGGATCCGAGCGAGGTCGACGCTGCTCATGTTCACGATCTGGTGGTCCCCCTGTCGCTCGCCCGGCCAGCAGAGCATGAGGCCCAAGGGAGGGTGGACGTGGGGCGTGAGCTCCTCCAGTCGCCACACGACCTCGAGGGCGATCTCCCTCCTCCCCTCGGCTGAGAGCGGGGCCTCCGGCAGGCGCCTCAGGCACGTGATGATCGCGTCGAGCGCTTGGGCGTAGTCCCCCTCCTCCCATAGCTGCGCGACGAGGCTGTAGGCGGCCTCCGCCTCGCTCTCGTCGACTGCGATGGCCTCACGCCAGGCCTCCTTGGCCTCCTCGAGCAGACCGAGCCTCTCATAGAGGTTGCCGAGGCGGCGCCGGGGCTCTCCGCCGTCCGGGTTGGCCTCCACCAGGTCCTGCAGGTGCCGCACCCCGTCGGAGGCACGGGTCATCAGGGTCCCGTCGAAGAGCCTCGGCTCCCCGAGCAGGAGCTTCTTGCCGAGGCGAGCGGGATCCTCGGTGACCGCGGCGAGCTCGGCGACGATCCATATCCGGGCTTGGAGCGTGGGCGCGTACCGGTCCACCGCCCCACAGGACTTGCAGGTGATGATGCGGTTGAGCACGATTCCGTCCCAGTCCTCCGACCGAGAGTCGGAGTCGAAAGCCGAGGGGGCGACGGTGACGGAGGGGGCTTCGTAGGTGTGTGTCCGCCCACACTCGGTGCACTGCAATTCGAGGTAAAATGGCTCGTCGTCCGCGGGGGCGAGCGCGTCCCCGAGGCCCCCGCGCTTCGTGAGGGTCTCGAGCAGCTCCCCGAGACCCCGCCGGCGCTCCTCCTCCTCCTCGAGCAGGCCCGGCGGCAGCTCACCTGATCGTCCTCCCACCGCGGCGAGGACGATCGCGCACTCCCCCACGCTCCTCTCGAGCGGTCGCCACTCCGCCAATGCGACGTCCAGCGCGCCGGGATCGCCCAGGGCCTGGAGAGCGGACCACACCTCGACGGCGGGCGCCATGGTGAGCAGGGGCTTGAGGCGTTCGACGATCAGCTCGGAGGCCCAGCAACAGGGGAGGGAGCCCAGGACGAGCAGCAGCGGTTCGGCAAAGACCTCGTCTACACCGAGGTGCTCGCGTGCGATACGCTCCAAGCGATCGGGATCGTGGACCAGCAGCTCGAGCACGCTAGCGCTGGGGAGGCCGCCGGTCGCGTCGCTCACCACCGGCAGCTCGAGGCCCGGCAGCCGCTCGACGAGCGCGGACCAGAGGTCCAGCTCTTCTTGAGAGAAGGTGCATACGACGTTGGCGACGATCACTTGCTCGCTTCGTGCCCGCTCCTCGGCCTCGTTGGCGGTCCTCGCGGCCCACCGCTCTACGATGGTGGGCTCGAGCCTTGCCCGCATGGGCTGGGAGCCCGTGGCCCAGAGCTCGAGGAGGGCGTCGAGGGGCACGCCTGGGAGATCCTCCAGGAAGAGGTCGAAGCGGAGGAGCCCCTGCCACAAAGCGAGGAGGAGCGCGACGTCGATCGGCTCGGCCTGCTCCCGGGCCTCCAGGGTGTCGAGGAGGGCGTCCGCCCAGTCGCAATACGCTGAAGCAGCACTTCCGGGCGCTGGTCGAGCGCGGCACCCT
>CAZEHU010000375.1:0-4172 GCA_964511605.1 uncultured Myxococcales bacterium | reverse complement strand
ATCGCCGCCTCGGCGCCCTTGTTGCCGGCCTTGGTGCCGGCCCGCTCGACGGCCTGCTCGATGGTATCGGTGGTCAGCACCCCGAAGGTCACCGGCACGCCGGACTCCGCGCTCGCGCGGGAGATCCCCTTGGCGACCTCCCCGGCCACGTAGTCGAAGTGGGGTGTGGCGCCGCGGATGACGCAGCCGAGCGCCACGACCGCGTCGTGCTCGCCGCTCTCGGCGAGGAGCTGGCAGATCAGCGGCATCTCGAAAGCGCCGGGCACGCGGACCGCTAGGAGGTCGTCGCCATCGGCACCATGGCGGACGAGCGTGTCGACGGCTCCCTCGAGCAGGCGCTCGGTGATGAAGCCGTTCCAGCGAGAGATCACCAAGGCGATCTTCATGCCGCTGGCATCGAGCTGGGCCTGAACAGTGCGCATCCCTCGCTCCTTGGTCGCAGCGCGGGCTCGGGCTTATGGCATGGCCCCGAGCCTCTGACCAGAACGGACTGGCTCCCGCCGCGTCACGGGCGCACTCGCCCCGGTCTGCGCCCGGGGCGCCACCGGGGCGTCGGTCCCGCGCCTCAGGGCTTGAGGACCAGGTTGGCCTTCTCGCTGGTCTTCGTCGACAAGAAGGGGGTGCCGAGCAGGCACTCGCGGCCCAGGACGTCGACGAAGGGCGCAGCATGCACATCCCCATCGAAGAGCACCCGGATCTCGCCGCTCTCCTCGTCCTCCACGATCTCGCGGATCCGGCCCTCCGCGAAGGCGTGGAAGTCGTTGTAGTTGTCACTGAGATCGCCCCAGACCTCGAGGAGGATACGATCGTCGATGTCCCAGCCCGTCATCACGCCACGCATGTGGATCGAGACGCTCACGCCGGTCATCTCCACGATGTTCTCCCCCTCGAAGGCGGCGCCGTCGAAGGTGACGTCGGCGAAGGGGCTGGCATCGGGGAGCGGCGGATCGGGCGGGACGAGGTCCCCGGTGCCCGGCTCGCCGCAGAGCTGCGCGCCGGTGATGTAGGCGGTCAGGCGCGTCGATGAGGGAGCTGACATGGGGGCGTCGGCCCAGTGATCGTCGAAGCTGCGGAGCCAGGTGCGATCCGTATCGTTGCGATTGGTCACCAGCCGCGCGTCGGTGAAGCCGAAGCGGGCCGTGCCGGCCTCGAGGCTCTCCTGGAGCGTGAACGCCCCCGACAGGAAAGCGTCGAAGAAGGCCGCCGAGGCCTCGAGGATCTGCTTGACGTCCGCGCTGCCCTCGACCCCCACCAGGATGCGACCGCCGTACTCCCCGGGAGGCCATGTGCCCACGAGCTTGCTCCAGACCGAGCCCGGATCCGGCTGGGACTCGGAGCCGTCGGACTCGCTATAGGAGGCCGCGAGGAAGATGAGGCCTGGTCCGCCGCCGACGTTGTCCGTGGCCGCCGTGGCGATCGCATCTCGGCTCATCAGGGTCTCACCGTAGCCGCCCCGATTGACGGTGAAGCCCACCGTCCGGGACTCCTTGAAGCCGTCCTTGGTCTCCTCGATGACCCCCTGGGTCAGCCAGACCATCGCGTCGGTCGCGTCGAGGCGTACGAAAGCATCGACCACATCCGCCTCCCGGGCGTAGTCGATGGTCTCGACGGCATCGAAGCCGCCGTGAGCGGTGGCCACGTCCGTGACCGGCGCCGTGGTCGTATCGAAGAGCGGACCGAAGGTATTGAGGGCGAGGAAGGTGCGTGTCCCGAAGTCCAAGTCCGGGAGGTCGGCGGGATCGAGGGTCAGCGACGCCGTCCGGGTGGCCCGGTCGCTGAGCCCGGCGGACAGGGTGGTCTTCCCGCTCAGGTCGTGTCCCTCGAGGGTCTTGGTGAGGAGGGGGGCGCCGAGGGGGCGCGCGCTCTCCGCGCCCCCGCCCACCACGGCCCAGGTCCAGCCGTCGCCATCGCGGCTCTGCCGAGCCACTACGCATCCCTCCCCGTCGCACCAGCGGACCGCCGCCTGTACATCTCCGGAGGCGGTGATCCCCTCGCCCCACAGGACCTCCGCCCCCGCATCATCCTCGGCGCGGCCAGCGTCGCTGAGCGCCAGCCCCTCCGCGGCACCGATGAGATCGGCGTCGGAGGCCAGCTCCGCCTCGAAGGCCTCGACCGTGAGGCGCTCCTGCATCGTCAGGCGAGCGCTCGTCATGAGGACCGCCGGCACACCCACCAGGGCGCTGCCGCCTCCGCCCTCGCCGCCTCCGGGGCCCGGCTCGATCCCGCCGCCGCCAGTGGCCGGCGTCTCGGAGCCGCCGCATCCGACGGCCACCGCGGACAGGAGAGCGACGAGGAGGCTCGGGGTCCGCGAGATTCCTGGGCCTCCAGAGGACTGCCTCATGCCATGCCCGCCTTCCTCAGGGTGTCCAGGTCGAGCGCGCCGTGGCTGCCCGCGGCGCCGCCGCGGCCAAGCTCGACGAGGCGCTGCACATACTTGCCGATCATGTCGGTCTCCACGTTCACCCGGGCGCCCACCGGTCGCCGGCAGAGGGTGGTGCGCTCCGCCGTGTGGGGGATCACCGCGATGGTGATCAGTGGATCGGCCAGCGCCGCCACCGTGAGGCTGACGCCGTCGAGGGCGATGGAGCCCTTGGGGATGATGCCGCCGAGGAGGGCCTGAGGCAGTCGGTAGTCCAGCTCCCACCCGGCGCCGCTCGGGCGGCGGGCCACGAGCAGGGCGATCCCGTCCACGTGGCCCTGCACCAGATGCCCACCGAGGCGATCGCCGAGGCGCGAGGCCAGCTCCAGGTGGACCTCGTCGCCCACACGTCGCTCCTCGAAGGCGGTCCGGCGGAGGGTCTCCTCGCTGAGCTCGGCCTCGAAGCGACCTCCGGGGCCGAGGGAGACCGCGGTCAGGCAGCAGCCATCGACCGCGATGCTGTCTCCGATGGCGGCGCTCTCGAGCCCGAGGCGCCGGGTCGCCACGGTGATCCGGAGGTCGGGGCCGCGTCGCTCGATGGCCTCGAGGCGTCCGATGTCCTGGACGAGGCCGGTGAACATCAGGTCTCCCGGCGCCGGCGAAGGACGAGCTCGAGGTCGTCGCCTACCGGCTCGATGCGATCCACGTCCCAGCGCGGAGCGTCTCCGGGCGCCGAGAGGCCCAGCGCGCCCACCGAAGGGATGCCATCTCCCCCGAGCAGGAAAGGCGCGACGTGCAGGCGGAGCTCGTCGACGAGATCTGCCGCCAGCAGCGCCGCGGCCAGACCGCCGCCGCCCTCGACCAGCAGGCCGGTCACGGGCTCGTCGAGGCCCTGTCCGGCGCGCGCGAGGCGGGCCATCAGCGCCTCGAGATCGACGTGCTCGCCGTTCGCCGTCGGCTCACTGAAGACCACGGCGCCGGCCTGTCGCCGCGCCTCGACCCCGGCGTCGTCGTCCGGACGCGCGGTGGCGATCACGAGGGGCGCCGCGCCGTCGAAGAGCTGGCCGCCCGTGGGCACCCGCAAGCTGCCATCGATCAGGAGGCGCACCGGGTGGCCGCCGCGGAGGGGCGCGTCGCGGACCGTGAGGGCGGGATCATCGGCCAGCGCGGTACCGCTGCCGACCGCGACGGCGTCCAGCCAGTCGCGGAGCTCGTGCACCCGTGCTCGGGCGGGCCGCCCCGTGATCCAGCGGCTCTCCCCGCTGGCGGTGGCGATCCGCCCGTCGAGGGTCTGGGCCAGCTTGAGCAGGACCCAAGGCCGTCCCGCGACGATCCAGGTATTGAAGACACGGTTCAGGTGCCGGCAGGTGGGCTCGAGCACACCAGCGATCACCTCGATCCCCGCCTCGCGCAGCCTCTCGAGTCCCTGGCCCGCTACCCGGACGTTGGGATCGATGGCGCCCACGACCACCCGCGAGACGCCGGCCTCGATGAGGGCCTCGGTGCACGGTCCGGTGCGCCCGCTGTAGCAGCAGGGCTCCAGCGTGATGTAGGCCGTAGCCCCAAGCGCACGCTCCCCGGCAGCCGCGAGGGCGTGAATCTCCGCATGGGCCTCGCCGGCCCTTCGGTGATAGCCCTCGCCGACCACCTCACCATCAGCGACGATCACCGCCCCCACCATCGGGTTGGGGCTCGTGGTGCCACGGCCCTGGCGGGCGAGGGCCAGGGCCCGCTCCATCCAGCGCTCGGCGACCGCCAGGTTGGGAAGGGAGGTGCCCGTCACAGGGTCGAGCCGCCCTCGGCCGCGTCCGCG
>CAZEHU010000374.1:0-4181 GCA_964511605.1 uncultured Myxococcales bacterium | reverse complement strand
GGCGTCGTTGCTCACGGCCCGGGCCACGGCGCCGACCTGCTTGAGGTCGCTGCACAGGACGCTGCAGCGCTTGGAGCGATCCATGCCCTTCGCCTGGTAGAGGCGCGCGACCGCGCCGGGGGCCCACGGATCGCAGGCCAGGGCGTAGATGCTGTCGGTGGGGACCAGCACCAGCTCGCCCCTCCTCAGGGCGTCCACCGCGGGGCCGAGCAGCCAGATCTCGGGCACGTCGCGGTCGAGGGGGATGACGTTCAACGGCAGAGCTCCAGGTAGGGCCGCAGGTTCCGGGGGAGACGGGCCTCCCAGGCCGGATCGGCCAGCACGCCACCAGCCTGGGCGCCCGCGGCCACGAGGGCCAGGGTGCCTCGGTCGAGCGCCCCTGCCCAGGGTGGAGTGGAGGCCGGCACCGAGGCGCCCGAGACCTCCGACTCGTAGAGCCTCGCGTGCCGCAACACGGCGGCCTGGTAGCGCTCGAGGTCCAGGGGCACCAAGGAGAGCAGCGCCTCGAGGCAGGCTCCGAGGCGTGCCACGGGACCCTCGCCCGAAGGGGGCAGGCTCTCGAGGGCCGGGCGGCCGTGCAGCGCCAGGGCCTGGAGGCCCACGGCATCCCCGAGCGCCACGGCGCCGAGGGCTCCCCACAGGAGGACGGCGATCGTGCCCGGGCCCGGGCGGTGGAGGCCCCCGCCCGAGAGGGTGAGCACCTCTTGGGTCAGCGCATCCGGGGCGGTCTCGGCGAGCACCGGGAGGATCGGCAGCGCGATGTGGGCGCGAGCGGCGGCATAGAGCGCCTGGTCGGCGACGATCAGCGCGAGCTCGAGGGGGGTGAGGCGGCGGCTCCGCACCCGATGGTGCGGCCACTTGTGGAGGTACTGGCCCGCGCTCCGTGCCCAGCAGGCCGCCGCGGAGGCCAACTGCCCCATCACCAGGGCCGGGGGCTCGCCGAGCCCATGGAGGGCGTCCGCTCGGGCGAGGTAGAGGTCCAGGTAGGTGGGGTGGGCGGGATCGATGTAGCTGCGGAGGGTCTCGGCCCCCTCGTCCAGCCACAGCTCGACGCGGCGGCGGGAGTCGGCGCTCCGTGGGCCTGCCGGGCTCTCGAGCTCGTCGTTCAGGGGGCCTCCGGGGCGCTCGCGAGCACCCGGCGAAGATGCGCCGCGGCCTCGGCCGGCGGCGCGGTGATGACCGGCGTATCGCTGACGAGCTCGAAGCCGCCGGGCTGGATGGTCCGCGGCAACAGGTCGAGGTACCAGTGCCACGCCCGCTGGATCGCCTCGGGCTCCCCTGGCAGGGGGCTGCCCGGCTCCTCGAAGGCCCCGGTATTCGGGCCGGTGACCACGAGGAGGTTCTGGCCCACGGGCCCCAGGGAGCGCTCCAGGGCATCGAGTACACGCCGGAGAAGGTTCGCTAGCGCCGTCGCGCCGGACTGGGTGAGGGCGCCGTAGTCGTGGAGGTGGCGAGTGGGGGCGATGCGCACGTGCAGATCGGCCTTCGCGGCCCAAGGACACCACGCGAACAAGCCGTCCTGCTCGACGACGAGGCGCTGCCGCGCCGCCCGCTCCCCCGCCATCACCTCGCAGAGCAGGCAGCGGCCCCGGAGCTCGTGGTGCTCGATGGCGCCGCGCAGGGCCCGGTCGAGGCGCTCCGGGCGCCAGGCGGTGGCCATGATCTGGCTATGGGCGTGGGAGACGCTGGCGCCCCCCTGGTGGCCGCTGTTGCGGAAAGGCAGGACCCAGCGGAGCCGCCGATCCCGGTGGAGGTCCCGGACCCGATCTCGCCACGCGCAGAGGATCGCGACCACCTGGCCGGGCTCCATCTCTTGCAGGGTCGTCTGGTGGAGCGGCGTCTCGATCACCAGCTCGTGGGCGCCGAGCCCCGCGGCCTGTCGCTCGAGCTGCGCGCCGCGGACGATGCCGTCCCGGGGCTCGACCCGGAGGGCGGGCCAGCGATTGGCGAGGACACGCACCGGGCCCTCAGGCCCCGGGAGCTGGGCGATGGGGCGGTCGGAGCCGACGGGAGGCGCATCGGGAGGGGCCCCGGGATCCGGGCAGAACGGGCAACCGATCTCGCTGCTCTCCGCCGTGATCCGCGACCCAGGGCGCTCGACGAGGGGCTGCGGCCGGCGTCCCCGCTCGGGGGCGATGATCGTGCGGGAGCGGTCCAGGGGCTCTATCCGCACCTCGCTGTCCCCCGTGGGTCGATCCGGTGCGCCTTCGCAGCCCGAAGGGACCCAGCCCTCTCCCGGCAGTCGCTCGAGGCGCTCGCCGGCCGCGGACTGAAGGCAGAAGGCGATGCGGGGGCCGAGCCCCGATCGATCGAGGCGAACGTCCAGGAGATCCTGGTGCACCCAGCCGAGCACACCGGTGCCCCCCTCTCGCAGCTCACGCCTCTCGCCGGCCTCGTCGACGACGATCACGACGGCATCCTCGCGCTGGCCCTCGAGCTCGACGCGCACGCTGAGGGTCTCGTCGTCGGAGACCCAGAGGACGGAGCGGAGGGCCTGGCGCGCCCTGTGGATCGCGCCGTAGCGGGCCTCGAGCCGGCCTGCGGGGGCCCAGGAGCCGTAGCGGGCCCAGTGGCCCTCGAGGGTCGGGCGCGCCTTGGCCTGGGGCTGCTCGCTGAAGCGATCGGCGGCCTCTGCCCCCGAGGCGATCGGATCGCTCAGGCTGCTCGGCACCGGCTGAGCGAGGTGCTCGTAGATCGCGACGAGGTGGCTACGGAACAGGCGGTCGAACCAGGCGTCGAACGAGGAGCTGTGCCCGTCGCCCATCCACCACCACCAGTCGCTGGCCTCGGCCCGCATCACCAGCTCCGCCAGCTCCGGCTCCACCTCCTCGAGGGGAGCACCCACGGCCTCACGGGCCTCGAAGAGGTGGTCCCACGCCCGATTCTTCGAGGCATCCCCGAGCCAGGTGCGGAAGGTGCCGTCGATCCACGAGCCCGTACCGAGGTTGCGGATCCTCCTCGGGCCGGTCCCCACCCCGTCGAGGGCCTCCGAGAGGGTGCTCAGCCGGAGGGCCGGGCATCGCTCGATCGCCGAGAGCAGCCCGGGCAAAAAGCCCATCACGCCGCCGCGGTAGGTCTCCCAGCAGTTCTCGCCATCGAGGGCGATCACGACGACCCCATCTCCTCCCCCCGAAGGCATGGCCGAGGCCATGGCGCGTAGGCGGTCGACCATGTCGCGCCGGGCGACGTCAGGCGCCCAGCCCGCGTAGACGAAGCCGATGCGATCGGAGAGCTCGTGATCCCGGAACGCCACGGCGAGGCCCTCGAAGTCCCACAGCCCCGGCGCGGCCCGGCGCGGTGCCTCCCAGGCGCTCTTGGCCAGGAGGGTCTCGTCGGTGACGATCCAGTCGAGGCCCGCCTCGCGGATGAGGCCAGCGCTCTCCGGCGACACGGAGCCCTCCGAGGGCCACATCCCCCGAGCCCGGCGGCCGAAGCGGCGGTGGTGGTCCTCGAGGGCCCGCTCGATATGGAGGCGTGCATCACCGGGTCGACGAAAACGGTGGCGGGGCAGGGGGGTCGCGGGATCGGCGTCCCTGGCGGCCCAGGTATCACAGAGCAAGGGCAGGATTGGATGCCAGCGGGGCGACAGGCTCAGCTCCACCTGGCCCCCCTCGGCGAGGCGCCGCCACCGCGGCACCACCTCGGCGAGGACATCGCGCATCCCGCGGGCGAGGTCGGCGCGATCGGCCGCATCGAAGCCCGACCCTTGGGTCCGAAGGCGGGCGATGCGGGGCTCGGCGAGGGCCAGTCGACCGCACCACGCGAGGCCGAACCAGACCTGGAGATCGCCGAGCTCCTCGTCGTCGAGCCGCTGCCCGGCGTCCACGAGGCGCTTGAGCTCGAGGTAGCGTGGGAAGGGCGACAGGTGATTGTCCCGATGCACCGAGAAGAAGTGCTCCTGGACGAGGGCTCGCTCCTCCTCGTCGAGGCTCGCCGGCTCGCTGGTGGCGAGGCGCCAGAAGAGCTCCCGCTCCCGATGCCCCGGGGTCGCCGCCTGTTCGACCTGCTCGAGGACCCCGGGCACCCAGTTCACCGTCGAGCGGAACCCGGCGGACCCTCCGAGGGCCTCGGCCAGATCGGAGTAGTCCTTGAGGCCGTGGAGGCGTGCCCACGGCAGGATGACCTCGCCGCTGAGTGGATCCTCGTAGGGGGGCTGGTGCAGGTGCCAGAGGAAGCAGACG
>CAZEHU010000373.1:0-4182 GCA_964511605.1 uncultured Myxococcales bacterium | reverse complement strand
CCCGAGCCCGACGCCCCTCCCCCCTCGACCTCCGAGAACCTCACCCTGCCCCCGGAGGTCTGGACCGCCCTCGGTTGGAAGGAGGTCGAGAGCGACTACCTGCCCGGCGTCGTGCGCGCCGAGTCCGGCTGGGTCCCCATCTCCTGGTTCCCGAGCGGCACGGCGGCCCGCCGCCACCAGGCCCTCTCGGCGCAGGCGGTGGCGGCGCGCACCTACCTCCTCGGTCACCTCAACGCCGCCGGTATGAGCTCGCAGATCCCCATCGGCCCGCAGTTTCAGGCCTGGACCCCGGAGTACAGCGGCTCCGACATCGCGGCGGTCGACGCCACCGACGGGGCCGTGATGACCTGGCAGGGCTGGGTGGTCACCGGCAACTACGCCTCGGGCGCCTGGCCCGTCGATCCCCAGGGGTGGCCCCTGGCCCCCTCCCACTACGGCGTCGACCAGCACGGCGGCTCGCCGAACCTGTCCTGGTCGGACGTCACCGGCCTCTACTCGAGCGGCAGCCTCTCCGACAAAGGCGACGGCTACTCCTGGACCTGGTCCCTCGTCACCGTCAACGAGGGCAAGGCCGGCGGAGCGGTGCTCGAGACCCCCCAATCCCTGAGCGGGCCACGCAATCGTGGCTCTCTGGGGCAGTACCGCTCCCTCTGGCTCGCCCACCAGGAGGGCCACGAGACCGCGGAGATCCTCCGCTACTGGTACGGCGCGGACGTGCACCTCGAGGGCCTCGATGCCCCTCCGGCCCCCGACGCCGAGCCAGAGCCCGACACGCCGGCAGGCGGCGGCGGTGCCTCCCCGAGCCCACCAGGCGCCCCTACCGGGTTGAGCCCCAACAGCACCGACACCCTCACCGGACCCGAGGTCACCCTGAGCTGGAGCGCCCTGCCGGAGGCCGCCGGCTATCAGGTCGACATCGAGTACCTCTCGAACGACGAGTGGGCCTGGTACTACACCTACTCCCTCGGAACGAAGACCGAGAAGACCTGGTGGCCCGCGGTGCCGGAGACCTTCTACCGCTGGCGGGTGTGCGCCTCGTCGAGCTCCGGCGCCGGGCCGTGGTCCTCCTGGGCGATCTTCGGCTTTGGGGATACCTCCGCGAGCCCCCTGCCCGCCCAGGCGGAGCCGCCGGACGCGCCGACGAGCCTCGCCCCCGACGGCGGGGCGTGGACCGGCGAGTCCATCGCGCTGAGCTGGTCGGCCCCCGCCGGCGCGACGAGCTTCCAGGTGCAGTCGGAGTACTCGAGCGGCAATGGCTGGGCGCCATACGCCACCTGGAGCGCAGCGGCCTCGCCCTTCGAGGTCTGGCCCCAGGTGGATCCGGCGAGCTACCGCTGGAGGGTGCGCGCGTACGGCGAGGGCGGCTGGAGCGGCTGGTCCAGCTACGCCCTGTTCGACTGGGCCTCGGTGGTGGCGCCGCCGAGCGGACCGACCGGCTCGAGCCCGTCGGGCACCCAGGAGAGCGGGGAGTTCGTCGAGCTGAGCTGGGACCCGGTGGCCTCCGCGTCCTCCTACGACGTGGAGATGGACTGGTGGAAGGACGACGCCTGGGAGGACTACCAGGTCTGGTCGTCTGTGGCCGCGAGCTTCACCGTCTGGCCCCAGGTCGATCCCGCTACCTACCGCTGGCGGGTCCGCGCGTCGGGCGGCGCCTGGTCCTGGTGGGTCAGCTTCGACTACGACACGGCCTTCGGGGGCGGCGGCAGCGCCTCTCCGAGCGGGCTGTGGCCCTCGGGCGGCGCCTCCGTCACGAGCGAGTCGGTCAACCTGAGCTGGAGCGGCGTGGCCGGCGCCGGCGGCTACGAGGTGGAGATCGACTGGAAGAATGGAGGAGCCTGGGAGGACTACTACACCTACACCCCCACCTCCTCCTCCAAGACCTTCTGGCCCCAGCAGGACAAGGCCACCTATCGCTGGAGGGTCCGCGCCGACCTCGCCTCCGGCTGGGGAGCGTGGTCCGGCTGGGCGGAGTTCTGGTTCGATGACTGAGCTGTCTACCAGTACCGCCCTCGCTCTCCTCTTGGCGGCGGCCCTCCTGGGCGGCTGCCAGGGCAAGGGCGCCTCCGGTGCGCCCGATACACTGGAGGAGGGCTCCGCCCGCTTCGGGGGGACCGAGCCTGGGACCGCCAGCGAGGATCTCCTCGCGCGCCTCGACGAGGTGGTCGATCAGCTCGAGGCCGGGGACTGGCGCCCCTACCTGGAGCTCCGAGCCGAGGCCACAGCCGGCCAGCACCTGGAGGACCTCGAGGCCGCACTCGTGGACGACGATCCCCTTCGGAGGGTGGCTGCGGCCATCGTCCTCGAGGATCCACTCACCGCGGCAGGGGCGTCGAGCGATCTGGTCGACGCTGCGATCCCTGCCCTCGAGCTGGCCCTCACGGGGGGCACGGGCCCCGCCATGAAGCCGCTCCGCGCTCCTGCGCTGCGGACCCTGGGCCGGCTGCCTCGCGGTCGCAGCCAGGTCTTCCTCTCCGAGCGCCTCGGGGGCCTCGAGGATCAGGGGCTCCGTGAGATGGTGTGGGCGGCGCTCGGCGATAACGTCGACAGCGAGGGCGCCACGACCCTCGAGGGGCACTACGCGGTCCTCACCACCTGCGGCGAGAGGCGTCATGCCGTGGTCGCCGCGCGCAGCGCAGAGACCGCCCTCGGCGGGGCCTCGGCGGCCGGCTGGCTGGTGGAGCTGGCGGCCCCGGAGATCCTGGCCTGCGCGGACGAGGTGGCCTTGTCCGGCGCGGATCCGGCCGCGGACCTCTACGCGCTGGCCGCCGCGCACGGCACCTCCGCCGCCCCGACCCTGGTCGATCACGTGCTGCTCGGTGACGTGAGCGCCGAGCTCAAGGCCCACGCGCTCGATGCTCTCAAGCGCGCCGGAGACTCCTCGGTGGGGGCCGCGCTGAACGGCGCGATGAAGGAGCTGGAGGCCCAGGGCCTCGACGACGAGGCCCTGGCGGTCATCGACGCCTTGAGGGGGCTCTGAAAGTGAGCCTCTGAGGGCGCGGGCGACAGGCCCAGGCCGCGAGCAGCAGCCCGAGGATCCACAGCGATGGGCGCTCCGGGATCTATCGTGTACGGTCGACCCATGGAGACCCTCACCCGTTGGCAGGATCTGCCTCTCGCTGTGGTCGATGTCGAGACCACGGGCCTCGACCCCGCGAGCGATCGCGTCATCGAGATCGCCGTCATCCACATGTGCGGCGCGGAGGTGGAGGATCGCTGGTCCACCCTGGTGAATCCGGAGCGGGCGCTGCCCGAGGATGCTGCGCGCATCACGGGGATCGACGCCTCGGAGCTCGAGACGGCGCCGCCCTTCGCTTCGATCGCCGACGAGCTGCTGGTCCGCCTCGAGGGGCGGGCCTTCGTGGCCTACAACCTGCCCTTCGACAGCGCCTTCGTCGCCTCCGAGCTCGGCCGCGCAGGCCACACCTGGCAGCCCTCCCGCGGCATCGATCCCCTGGTCTTCGTCAAGGAGCTGCACCGCGGCCAGGGGGCCAAGCGCCTCGGCGCCGCCGCCGCGCGCCTGGGCATCGAGCTCGAAGAGGCCCACCGCGCCGCCGCTGACGCAGAGGTGGCGGGCCGGGTGCTCTACGCCCTCGGCGCCGACCTGCCCGAGGCGCTCGAAGATCTGCTGATGCTCCAGACCCAGTGGGCGCAGCAGCAGGCCAACGAGCGCGCGAGCTGGCGCAGCAATCGCGAGGGCCGCGCCCAGGTGGGCGGCGCCATCGGCGGGGGCCTCGGTGCCTTTGGCCCGGTGGAGCGCGGCAACGCCCTCGGCCCCGCGTACCTGTACGGCGAAGATGCCGACCACGTGCGCGCCATGTTCGCCCACCTGCCGGACAGCGGTTCGCGCCGTTGACGACGCTCCGAGCCTTGGCCTACAACCGCTGTCGCCTCGTCTCCAGGAGCCCTACGATGCGTCTCCCCTTCGCCCTCGCCCTGGCTTTCGTCCTCGCCCTCTCCCTCGCCTCCTGCGGGGGCGGCGGGAAGACCACCAAGGGGGAGGAGCCCGTCGCCGCCGAGCCAGCCCCCGCGGCGCCCCAGATGACCGAAGAGGAGGCCCTCATCGGCAAGTGGGCCAGCGGCCAGGATAAGTTCAACCTCTACCAGAACGGCAACTTCACCTGGATCACCGCGCGCGGCTGCCGCAAGCCGCCCTGCCCGGAGACCAAGAAGACCGGCCGCTAC
>CAZEHU010000372.1:0-4183 GCA_964511605.1 uncultured Myxococcales bacterium | reverse complement strand
GTTCGCCCCCTCGAAGAAGCCGAACCAGTACTGATCGCGTCCTGCGGTGGGGGACACACTTCCGAGTGCGGCGTCGGAGAGATCGCTGACATCGAGGGCGCGGTTGGTGTCGAGGGTCCACAGACCTACGGCGTCCGCGGCCGCCTTCGTATTCTCCTCGAGCTTGGAGCCGCTGGCACCCTCGATGGCGTCGGCCGCATCGATGAGCTCGTCCCTCAGCTCGTTCAAGGCAACAGAGGTCGGCAGCGCGGCCAGGGCGTCGTGGAAGAGGATGGCGAGGTCTTCCTGGTCGAAGCTGGTGGAGGTGTCCTCCTGGCTCTTGACCGTCACCCCGTGGAAGGTCTCGGAGGCCGCGCACCGCCCCAGCAGCTCGCCGATCTTCGTAATGATGTAGAGGTGGTAGGAGGCTGAGCCATCCCCTCGGTTGTCATGCATTGAGAAATGCCATCGCAATGGGATCCTCCTGGAGACAAGCTTCGAAGCCTTGCGCGAGTTGACGTAGGCGGTCTTCGGACATGTTGGGCATCAGTTGGTACCACCGCAGACCTTGGCGCAGGAGCGACAGGGTGCGCTTCTTCGAAGTATTGGTCTTGAGCAGTCGGTCGAGTCCGACTCTCTCGCCCGCCGCCCCGAGGAGGGTGAGGAGGTGAATCGCCATCACTGCCAGAAGCACCAGGCGGTCTCGGCGCGCGGTCTTGGTGACTCGGTTCCACTTCATGCCGAAGCCAAAGCGCATGTCCTTGACGTCTCTGAAGGTCTCCTCGCAGGTGAAGCGCTTTCCGTAGCGGCGCTTGACCTCGGCGCCGGCGAGGTCCGTGCGGCTCGAGGCCAGGCACCAGGGCTCCTTCATTCCCTTCTCGTGGACGAGCACGACCATGCCCACAGGGCAGTGATCAGCGGTCACCGATGCGTCCCTCAGAGCGCGGAGTCTTCCGCCGGGTCGGACCCATTGACGCGCTGGCCGCTTCTCCCCCTTCGAGTCGGTAACGTGGACCACGCCGCGGAAGCGGATGATGAAGTCGAGGCTCAGCTCCTCGGTGAGGAACGCGTACAACTTCTGGTCGCTGAAGCCGCGGTCCGCCACGACGGTCACCCGCACACCCTCGGGCACAGCCTCCCGGAACCTCACCAGCAGTTCGTCCTCGTGGTCGTTCCTCCGCCCCTTCAGCGTCGACTTCTCCACGGTCTTCCAGACCAAAGGCATTGCTCGCCCGCGCCCGGTATCCAGGCTGAGCACCAGCATGCTGTGGCCATCCTTGTCGAACTCAGTCCAGTCCAAGCTCACGAAGACATCCTGACGGTCACGCAGCAGCTCCCGAGTCCAAGTGGCCTGCATCGCCTCCACGTCCACCTTCTCGTTGCCGATGAGACGGTTGATCTGCTTCACCGCGTGCTTGTCGACCAGGTTCCGTGTGGCCGCCAGGCCGCGCCCGATGGCGTGGATACCGAGCGCCCCTGCCTCGATGACACCCACCACCCCGCTACTGATCGATGCCAGCCGCTGAGCGTGGACGTCCTCACCGAACAGCTCGTCCATGAACGCGCACACCTGCGCGTCGGAGACCTCCGCTCGCTGCTTCGCCAGCTTGCGAGCGCGACGATGGGACCGTGGGGGGCGGGAGCGGCGACGGGACATCGGGAACCTCCGGAAGCGGATCCCCGCGTCATGATCCCTCACAGCGTCGTTGGCAAGCCTCAGCAACATCGTGATCCCATTGCAGTCATTGCGACAAACTCACTCTCCTCATCTGAGGGGATCCCTCAGGGATGCTGGAGCTGCGCAAGCTCGCCCAGTGGATTGCGTGGGATGCCACAAGACGCTGACCCCGGGGATCGTCGCGGACTGGGAAGCGAGCGTCCACAGCAAGGAGGACGTCGGCTGCACCAAGTGCCACGGCGGCAAGCACAAGACGCACAAGGACGCGCACCGGGCGCGCATGCCGCTCGCCGAGGACTGCGAGGGCTGCCACGAGAAGCAGGTCAAGGAGTTCGGCAGGAGCAAGCACGCGCTCGCGTGGGCCGCCATGAAAGCGATGCCGACCACCCACGGGCTGCCCTCCGGCCTGACCGACGGCATGAAGGGATGCGGCGGCTGTCACAAGGTGGGGCTCAAGAGCAAGGAGGAGGTCGCGAAGCTGCGCAAGGAGGGGAGCGGCCACGGGAACTCCTCCTGCGACGCCTGCCACACGCGCCACACCTTCTCGAAGGCCGAGGCGCGGGAGCCCCAGGCGTGCCGGACCTGCCATATGGGCTTCGATCACCCCCAGTGGGAGATGTACTCCGGCTCCAAGCACGGCGTCCGCCACCAGATGAAGGTCCAGGGCGCGCTCCCCGAGACGGCCTCAGCGCCGACCTGCCAGACCTGCCACATGCCGGAGGGAGACCACGAGGTGAACACGGCGTGGGGCTTCCTCGCTGTCCGCCTCCCGATGCCGAAGGACCCCCAGTGGGCCAAGGATCGGGCGACGATCCTCATGGGCCTCGGCGTCCTCGACCCCTCGGGCAATCCCACGGGCCGCCTCGAGGTGGTCAAGGGTGCGAAGGTCGCGCGGCTGACCCAGGAGGACTGGCAGGCAGAGCGCGACAAGATGATCAACGTCTGCAAGGACTGCCACACCCAGACCTACGCGGAAGCCGAGCTCGCGAAGACCGACGAGCTCATCCGCAACGTCGACAAGCTGATGGCCGAGGCGATCCGCATCGTCGCGGGGCTCTACCAGGACGGCGTCCTCACCAAGCCGGAGAGCTACGCCTACGCCTACCCGGACCTCCTTACCTTTCACGACGCCCCGACCGAGATCGAGCAGGTCCTCTTCAAGATGTTCCTCGAGCACCGGATGCGAGCCTTCCAGGGCGCCTTCCACAACAACCCGGACTACGCCCTGTGGTACGGCTGGAGCGAGCTCCAGCAGGATATCGTGAAGATCCGCACCCTCGCGGCGCACATGCGCAAGGAGCAGAAGCACTGAGGGGCTCGAGCGCCTACCCTCGTCGACGGGCGGTGGTGCTTGCCCGAGTGACCCTCGAGGGGGACCATGACCGCGGATGGAGGTCTTCCGGCACCCCGCCGGCGGGCGAGGAGGTCCCCGTGGACAGGCGAGAGCATTGGGAGCGCGTCTACAGCAACAAGGCCCCGGACGCCGTGAGCTGGTACGCTCCTCGCCTCGAGCGCTCGCTCGAGATCGTGGAGTCCCTGGCCCTCGCCCCGAGCGCTCGGATCATCGACGTGGGGGGAGGGGCCGCGACCTTCGCCAGGGATCTGATGGTCCGCGGCTTCGAGCGCCCGACCGTGCTCGACATCTCTCGTGCCGCCATCGAGGCGGCCCGGGGGGAGCTCGGCGCCGGCGCCGACCGCGTGCAGTGGATCGCCGGGGACATCACCCGGGCGGAGCTCCCGGAGGCGCACTTCGACCTCTGGCACGACCGCGCCGTCTTCCACTTCCTCACGGATCCCGAAGACCGCCAGCGCTACGTGGAGCAGGTCCTGCGCGCCGTGCGACCCGGGGGCCACGTCGTCGTCGCCACCTTCGGGCCCGAGGGACCGACGCGCTGCAGCGGCCTGGACGTGGTCCGCTACTCGGCCGAGGGCCTGCACAGCGAGTTCGGCGCGAGCTTCGCGAAGCTCTCCAGCACCACGGAGCTCCACGAGACGCCTTGGGGATCGGAGCAGGAGTTCCTCTACTGCCTCTGCCGCGTCGAAGCGACGGGCGCCGAGACCCAGGTCCAATCGGTCGGCGAGCCGCCGGGGGCGGCTCGCTGACCGAACGAGCCTGGGCGCCGACAGCTCTCTGAGCTACCTGTCCTGGCCGGATCCGCCTGGCAGCCCGGGCACCACAAGCGGCTCGTCCGCCACCGCGATGGCCCCAACGGGAGCGTCGGACGTATTGTCGAGCAGGAGGGGCTCGTCGACGAGCGTGGGCAGCACACCCTCCAGTCCCTCGAGCGCTACGCTCCCCTAGGTATTGGCCACGGCGATCAGCCCGGAGGCCGTACCGCTGCTCCTGTCGAAGAGGAAGCCGGCGCGAGAGCAAGATCGGGCCATGACCCTCTTCAGCTCGAGGGTGGCGAGCGAGGCGGCGACGCCGTCTCCGAGCCCCACGTCGTCGCCCGAGTCGCCGAGCGTGTGATCAGCGCCGATCAACGAGTTGATCGGCCTCCGAAGCACGTCAGGCGGGCCTACAGC
>CAZEHU010000371.1:0-4183 GCA_964511605.1 uncultured Myxococcales bacterium | reverse complement strand
CCGTGCCTGTCCACCCACCGGCCATCGCGCGCAGCGCTGGCCCGTCCGACCCTCGAGTCGTGGTCCTCTCCTGGTCGACGAAGAGCTCGGTGCCCTTGTCCGAGTCTGATCCGGCACGCGTGGCCACCATGGCCCCGAGGGCCCGTAGATGGATCGAGGAATCCACCGGATAGCAGGTGGTTACGCGAGGTTTCATCGCTGGTTGGACCAAATGACCGCAACGTGGGACATGTAACCGTGTAGCAAGGAGCCCCCGGCCATGCTCTACCTCGCCTTGGGACTGCTCGTCGGCACCCTCGCCGACTACCTGATCCACCGCTTCGTCGGTCACGCGGCCAGCAGCGCGGGCAGCGCCTCACCGATGGTGGCGCGGCACCTGACGATGCACCATCAGGTGTTCACGACGCGGCGGGGGATGGCGGCGAAGAGCGGAGAGGCCCGGTCGGAGCAGGTGGGGCTCTCGCTGCTGGCGCTCCTGGCGCTGCTCCTCGTGGCAGGAGGCCTCGCGGCAGGCCTCGTCATCCTCGAGGTCGCACATCCCTTCGAGGGCGCGATGCTCTTCGCTGGCCTGGCCACCGTGGCCGGTCTCTACGAGGGCATGCACCGCCTGTACCACAAGGAGACCTCCCTGGGCGGCCCCCTGCGACGCTGGCACCACGCACACCACGCTCACGCCACCTCCCACTTCGCGACCGTGCTGCCGCTGTGGGACTTTGTGTTCCTCACACGCACCCCCGCCGGGGCCAAGGCTGGCCAGCGTACCCGCAGCGGCAACCGCAAGGGCGCCCGCACGGGTACCGGCACGGGTCGCAAGGGCGAGAGAGACGCCCCCAAGACGAAGCCGCGCTCCGGCCGCCGCCGCCGTCCCCAGACCAGCATGGAGGACCTGCTCGCGAGCACCCTGGAGCGGGCGGACGCCGCGGTCGCCGAGGACCAGGCGCCGCGCGACAAGTCCCGGAAGAAGAGGAAGAAGAAGGAGGCCAGGTCGGCCTCCCCCCGCGATCGCTCCGGCGCCCGCGGCCGCGGCCAGACCACCTCCCGCTCCGCCAAGGCCAAGGGCGCGAACGACGAGGGCCTCGACGGCAAGCGCCCCCGCACGGACATGAACCGGAAGAAGGCGGACTCCGAGGGCACCAACCCCGACAAGAGGCGCCGCCCGACGACCATGCAGAGCCAGCGGGACGAGGCCTGAGCTCCTCGTAGGAGCGGGCCACGTGGAGTGGCAAAGAGGCCGGGATCCCTCGGCCGCACGAGGCCGACGCGATCTCCCCGGCCCCCGGGCTCTTTGCGCCTACCGAGTCCACGAGTCCGGTGTGCAGCAGGCGGCGACGCGGCAGGGCCTGGTGGGACATGTCCCACCAAGGAGCGGGATTCGGGGTGGACGCCCTCGGCCCCGCGCGCGAGGGTGGCGCCATGAGCATCTCGATCGCCTTCGTAGCCCGCACGGGCGTCGTCCTCGGCACCGATAGCCGCGTCACCACCCGCTTCCCCGAGGGGCAGACGCGAGAGGACGCCTATCCGAAGCTCGTCCAATTCGGGCGGATGCCGGTGGGGCTGGCGATGGTGGGGGCCGGCTCCTACGGTGGGCGGGACTTCCGCTCCCTGGTGGCCGAGGCCTACCGGCACTGGATCGACGACGAGGCCCGCGAGGAGACGGTCGAGGGGGTCGCCCAGGTCTTCGCCCGTGTGGGTGGAGACCTGGCCCGCCAGTCGGGCTCGTCGACCCGCATGGACGTGCTGGTGGGCGGCTACACACCTGGCGAGGCCTTCGGGGAGCTCTGGGAGGTGATCCTGCCCAGCGGCGAGGTGAAGGCCCTGGCCCAGGCGGCCCACCAGACCTTCATCTGGCGAGGCCAGACCGACGCGGTGATGACCCTCTGGTGGGGCGCCGACCTGCACGCGCTGGGGCACGCACTCGAGGGCGCGGGCCTCGAGCGCGACGCGGCGCGCAAGGTGGAGGCCGCGGTGAAGAAGCGCGTGGCCTGGGGCCCCCAGCGCACCAACTGGGGGATGCCCCTGTCGAGCGCCGTCGACCTCGTCCGCTTCCAGCTCGAGGTGCAGATCACCGCCGAGCGCTTCCTCCCGGGCCGGGGCCGCTGCGGTCCACCGACCCAGATCGTGGCGATCAACGACAGCGGCCTCACCTGGGTCGACCGTCCCTTCGGGGAGTTCTCCGACGTGGTCGGGGAGAGCTGGGCTGGACCCTGAAAAGCGGAAAGGGCGCCTCCCTCTCGGGAGACGCCCTTCCGTTCTCAGGCCTGGATAGGGGCCCCGCCTGGGCGGGGCCCCGACACGTCAGCCGCTATCCGACTACTCGGTCTCCTTCTCGACGAAGAAGGCCGCGGAGCCACGGATCGAGCACTCCGCCTTGTTGGCCTGCGGGTCGCCGAAGGCCATGCGCTGGAAGGTCGACTGCACAGCGTCGCAGTCGAGGTCAGCGTTGGCCGTCACCGTCAGGCCCGCGGTATCGAGGGTGCCCGAGGCATCGAAGGAGTAGACGAAGTAGTGCTCGTCCGTGATCTGGAAGTTCACAGCGGACCAGGTATCGGTGGTCCAGACGTCCGGATCGGAGTCGCAGCGGTCATCGTTGTTGGCATCGGGGCCACCGAGGCCGCCGGTGCTGCAGCAGGTGCCCTCGACCGGCGTCGGCGCCTGGTTCGTGGGGAACTGGCAGTCGAGCTTGGCGCCCGCGGAGTTCACGTGCGGGGTCGTGTAGTAGAGGGCCGCGCCCTTGTAGATCTTGTCGAGCTCGTCGATGGCCTCCGTGGTCTTCGCACGGCGCATGTACTTGATGAACGCCGGAACGGCGACGACAGCCAGGATGGCCAGAATCGCGACGACGATCATGAGCTCGATGAGCGTGAAGCCCTTGTCGGTGTTACGGATACGCATGAGCATGGTGTGTCCCTCTCTGTTTGGACTCGGCATGGTTGTGATGGGGTGACTCCCCAGACCGGACCAAACAAGGTGGCCACGGCGAACGGGCCCCCATCAAGCAAGGGTCGTGCCAGCGAGACCGAGATCGAGAAAGCGGTTCGTTTTCAAGGTCTTGTTGGATTCGCGTCGATCGACACGTGACGAGGTGGATCGCCGTCGAGCGTCACTGCCAAGGCGCCGGCGCCACCGGCGCGTCCACCAGAACACCATGATTTCATGTGGTTGCGATCGGTGACAAAAAGCGTCACCACCGATCGCCGTGGGGCGCCGCTGGTCGGCCGTGCTCGTCGAGCACCATCGTGCCCCGGCCATCGAGGAGCGCCGCTCCCGTCGCGCCGGTGCTGTGGCCCCGCCCCGGCTGCCCTTCCCGACCGGCCGCGAGCGAGGCCCCTCGAGGCGCCGGTACCACCGGGAGGCGTCCACGAAGCGCACCTCCACTTGACGCGCAGCGCACGCGAGCGACCCTGGAGCCCCCGCCCGCGGACCCGGAGGCCGTCGAGAGTGAGCGAGGCCCCCACCGGCACGACCCAGACCCTCAGCCGTGGCGATGTGATCGCGGCCCGCTTCGAGGTCATTGAGCTGCTGGGCCAGGGCGGCATGGGCGCGGTCTACCGGGTCCTCGACCGCGATACCGAGATCGAGCGCGCCCTCAAGCTCCTCCTGCCCACGACCGCTGCTAGCCACTCCCTCCAGGAATTCCGTGTGCTCGCGCGCCTCGATCACCCGGGCTGTGTGCGAGTCCACGATGTCGGCACCGACCCCAACGTCGGTCGCTACCTCCTCATGGACCTGATCGAGGGCGAGCAGCCCCAGGTCGTGCTTGCCACCTCCCCACCGGAGGCCCTGCCCGCCCTGGCAAGATCCGTCCTCGAGACCTTGGCCTATCTCCACCAGCGCGGCGTCCTCCATGGCGACCTGAAGCCGGAGAACGTCAAGTGCATCGACAACGACCCCGCCAGAGCCGTGCTCCTCGACTTCGGCCTCGCTGCCGAGCGCACAGGCGGCCAGACCACCGGCGGCTCGATCCACTACATGGCACCGGAGCTCTTCCGGCGGCAGCCACGAGATCCTCGCACCGACCTCTACGCTCTCGGTGCCATGCTCTACGAGCTGGCCTGTGGCGTGCCCCCGTTCGCGGGCCACGGGGTCGCGCCCGTGGTCCGCGGACACCTCGAGGCGCCGGTCCCCTCCCTCGCAGCACGTGCCCCTGGTATCGACCCGGGCTTCGCTCACCTCGTCGAGCGCC
>CAZEHU010000370.1:0-4190 GCA_964511605.1 uncultured Myxococcales bacterium | reverse complement strand
GTGGCACGGTGGCCCGCTGGCCGATCACCGCCAGCAGGGTCTTGGCGGCGGCGGCCCCCTTGCCCTCGCGGAGCTGCCAGAGCGCACGCAGGTGCTCGACCTCCCCGGGGCCGCCTGCTTTGGCCTTCGTGGCCGCCTTCAGGGCCTCCTTCATCCAGGCATCCGCCACGGGCTCGAGGGCGTCGAGCGAGGTCGCGAGCACGGCTGCGTCCTCTCCCCCTGCCCCGCGGATCGTACCGGCCAGGGTGCTGCTCTGGGTCCAGCGCTGAGCGGCCGTGTGGGTGACGAACGCGCAGCGCAGGTCCTCGAGGGGCGAGGCGCTCCGTCCCCCGAGGGCCGCTGTGGTCGCTAGCAGGAGCACGGCGTCCTGCAGGTCCTGGGCCCGATGCACAGCCACGGACCCATCGCCGAGATCGAGCCGCCCGAGGAGCTGGCGGCGGAAGTCGGCGACCGCGGCGCGCTCCTGGCCCTCGAGGCGCTCGAGGGCCGCGGTGACCGACGGCAGACTCTTGGCGGCGTCCTTTACCCAGCGCGGCGTTCGGGCTGCGTGGGCCGGGGGCGCGACGAGGAGAGCCAAGAGGAGCAGGCCCGCAAGCCCCCCCCACGCCGCCCGAGCGCAGCGCCCCCTCGCCCAGGCGCCGGCCAAGCATGTAGACTGCCGGGCGATGGCAGCCTCCCCTCCCGAAGCCGGACACCCCGCGAGGCCGCAGGCCTTCCTGTACCTGGAGGACGGGCAGGACATCTTTCGCGTGCACCTCGACCGGCCGCGCATGCTCCTCGGCCGTGGCGAGGACAACGACATCACGATCCGCGATGATTCCGTCGACGAGTACCACGCCGTGATCTACTGGGCGAGTGGCCACTACATCCTCAGCGTGGTCTCCAAGAACCAGGGGGTCGTCAACGGCAAGGTCATCGAGGGACCACGGCGCCTGTACAACGGCGATGTGATCGACCTCGGCGGCAACGTGATGACCTTCATCAAGATGCCGCGGGTCAGCGATACGGTGGTTCAGCTCGGCATCTGGGGCCCGAGCGAGGTGCCGTGGTTCGCCCTGATCAACCGCCCGATCGTCACCCTCGGCCACAAGGACGGGGACATCCGCCTGCCGGACGAGTTCGTCGGAAGCCCCCACTGCGTGATCGAGAACTTCTGCGCCGGGGCCCTGTACCTCGTGAACCGTGACCGGGAGCGGGGGACGAAGATCAACGGCACCCGCATCCTGCAGCGGAAGCGCCTGCACGACGGAGATGTGCTGACGCTCGGTGCCACCCAGGTCGCCGTCCGGGTGCAGCCCAGCTCCGCGCTCCCGGCGCCCACCGAGCTGGTGCCCCTCCAGGGTGTGGAGCGCGCCCAGGTCCGCCAGGAGACCGGCGACGACAGCCCCGAGGACGTGGAGGCGCCCTGGCAGGGCAAGCGGCGCACGGTCGGCGAGATCATGGACGACGTGGAGCGCTCCGAGCGCGGCGAGTTCATGCGCGAGGTGGTGCACGACTTCGAGTCCGAGGACGAGGAGGATGTGCCCTACTACCTGCCCGAGCACGAGGAGGTGCAGGCTCCCTCCGCCATGGATGGTCGCCTCGACGGGGAGGTGGAGAGCGGCATCACCATGATGATCCCGATGGACAAGGCCGGCCGGCACCGCAAGGTCCGCTACTACATGCCCGATACCCAGGACGATCGGGACAGCCGCCGCCACGCCGACAAGGACGAGACCCTCGAGACCCGACAGGACGTGCCCACGGTCGGAGGCTCCAAGGGCACCAAGAGGAAGCGGCGGCGACCGGAGGACGGGTAGGCGCTGGCCCAGGCGGGATCAAGCCGGACCCCGGCCCGGAGCTAGGCCGCCCGCTCTGCCCTTCGCTCGCTCCAGGTCCTCCAGAGGAGGAAGAGGGCCATGCAGCACATCACCACGCTGCCGAACCAGAGGAAGACGAAGCGCACATGGGCCTCGGGGCGATCGCCCTCGATGAGCAGCCACAGGCTCTCCACCTCCCGATCGGTGCGCCGAGCGAAGTGATGCAGCGGCGCCAGGTGCCAGCGCGGCGCCTCCGTCGCGCGCACCAGGCGGCCCGTGGCCTCCACCGTCACCGCCAGGTCATAAGGGAAGGCCCGCCGGGCCTGCAGGATCGGCACGAAGTCCTCCTCGATCTCGATGGAGGCCGTGCGGTGGAAGGGCTTGTCCGGGAAGGGGCGCGGCGTCTTCACCACGATGCCGAACATCGGCTCGAGGTAGAAGCGCACGATCTCGCCCCCAGCCTCGGTCTCCGCCTCGCTCTCATGGGTCGTGAAGAGCCCGCTCGCGTGCACGAAGCGATTGGTCGGGACGTCCAGCTCTCTCGCGCCGTCCCGGTAGCGCTCCCGCAGATCGCCGAGCTCCATGGGCGCCTGGCCCCGCTCGAGCCAGTAGCTCACCTCGTGACGGGTCTGCCACATCATCCAGCCGCTCAAGAAGAAGACGAGCAGCGTGAGGGTGACCCACATGCGGACCTTGTCGACCTGGAAGCGCATACCTCCGACGACGTCCTCGGGCGCCTCCATCTCACCGGGCGGAGCGATCCCACCCTCCTCGAGCTTGCGCTGATCCCAGCGCTCGAAGAGGGCCTCGAGGTCCTGGCTGCGCTGAGGGGGGTCGCCGCTCATGGGGCGCGGGCTATAGCACGCGCCCCCAGCGGTGGATACCGCCCGCACCGGCGGGCCAGGCCAGGCTCCCGTTGACACCACGGGGTCGATCGCGTCTTGTCCGCCGTCCATCGATCCAGGACAACGAGGAGGCCCCGTGCACGCTTCCACCCCTCCCAAGCCCCCCCCCGAGTCCCCGCGCCCCGCGGGCGCCGAGGGAAGCCAGGCCCAGGAGTTGGCCGCGCGCCTCGCCGGAGCAGCCGCGGAGGCGGCCAGCCGCCTCGCCGCCGCCACGACGGCCGAGAAGGACGCGGCCCTCGAAGACCTCGCCCGGCGCCTCGTCGCGGAGACCGACGCGATCCTCGAGGCCAACCAGGAGGACCTCGACGCCGCCGCGACGTCCGGCCTGAGCACCGCCCTCACAGATCGACTGAGGCTCACCGCCGCGCGGGTCCGGGCCATGGCCGACGGTGTGATGCAGGTGGTGCAGCTCCCGGATCCGGTCGGCGCCATCGACGGCCTCCGCCTCCGCCCCAATGGCCTGCAGGTCGGCCGCATGAGCGTGCCGCTCGGCGCGATCTGCATCATCTACGAGTCCCGCCCCAACGTGACCGTGGACGCAGGCGCCCTCTGCCTGAAGTCCGGCAACGCCCCGATCCTCAAGGGCGGACGCGAGGCCTTCCACTCCAACGGTAAGCTGGTGGAGCTGATGCGCGCGAGCCTCGCCGCCGTCGGCCTGCCCGTCGACGCGGTCCAGGCGGTCGCGACCTCCGACCGCGCGGTCATCGCCGAGCTGATCCGGCGCGACGGCGAGGTGGACCTGGTGATCCCCCGCGGCGGCGAGGGCCTGGTGCGCTACGTCGCCCAGAACGCCACGGTGCCGGTGATCCAGCACTACAAGGGCGTCTGCCACGTCTTCGTCGACGCGGCGGCGGACCTGGAGATGGCCGAAGCGATCGCCTTGAACGCGAAGGTGCAGCGCCCCGGCGTGTGCAACGCCATGGAGACCTTGCTCCTGCACCGGGACATGGCCCCGAAGATCGTCCCGCGCCTGATGGCGCGCTACGCGGAGGCCGGCGTCGAGGTCCGCGGGGATGCGCGCCTCCGCGCCCTCTGGCCCGCTGCAGAGGTCGCGAGCGCCGAGGACTGGGACGAGGAGTACCTCGACCTCGTGCTCGCCGTGAGGATCGTCGACGGTCTCGACGTTGCCCTCGAGCACATCAAGCGCTACGGTTCTGGACATACGGAGTCCATCGTCACCGGAGAGTATGCGACGAGCCAGCGCTTCCTGCGTGAGGTCCAGGCCAGCTGCGTGATGGTCAACGCATCCACTCGCTTCAACGATGGCTTCGAGCTCGGCCTCGGCGCCGAGATCGGCATCAGCACCTCCCGGCTCCACGCGTGGGGCCCCATGGGACTCGAGGAGCTGACCGCCCGGAAGTTCGTCGTCCTCGGCTCGGGACAGGTGCGCGGGTGAGTGGCCCCGCCGCACCGGCGCCCGACTCCGCTGAGGGCGCCATGCAGCAAGGAGCGTCTTTGGAGCACGTCACGACGGTCGACGAGCCGG
>CAZEHU010000369.1:0-4191 GCA_964511605.1 uncultured Myxococcales bacterium | reverse complement strand
GGCAATGGAGTCCGCGCCGGCGGTGGGGGTGATGCGCGCCGTGCCGGACTGAATGAAGGCTGGCTCGTACTCCTTGTTGGCGTAGCCGGTCTTGATGATCTCGACAACGAGGGTGCAGTCGGGCTCTGTTCGGACGTTGAGGTCATAGTAGCCGTTGACCCCAATGGCGCTCCGCTTGGTGGCCTGCGTGACCATCGTCGTGAACCGCCACTTGCCGGTCTTGCCCCTGTGTTGCCTGCACGACGTCGAGGTCCGCCCGGATGTTGCCTTCGGGGGGGGGGAGGCAGTTGGCGTGGGCTGCTTGGCCGCGACCGCTGCAGCCGCAGTGGGAGCAGTGGTGGTGGCAGCCTTGGCGGCGGGATCCACGCACCCGAGGTCGATACAGCGAGCGCCTGCTTCACAGTCCGCGGTCTTTGAGCAGGACTCGCCGATGGCCGACCTGGTCCCGGCTGGGGCCTTCGCCTCGCAGGCGACCAGGGTCGCGGCGAGCAGGATGGTGGCGGTACCCAGGGCACGCGGCGTGATGTTCATAGGAGAACTCCGAGAGAGGTGGTGCGGAGAGAGGGGGGGCGAGGTTGGCGAGCTCATCGCTTCCAGGCCTTGCCCGTCCAGTGCATGCAGAAGTAGCCCGCGGCGTCGAGGGGGAGCCCTCCTCCGCCAGACAGACTTGGGCGAAGCCATGGGATTGGCGGGACGAGAACGCAACATCATCCATGCCATCGCCCAGCCAGTGGTTGCCGGTCTGGTTGGAGGGCATGAGCATCGAGTAGCGGCCGAGGTCTTGGAAGATGTGTAGCCATGTCTCCGACTGCCGACCCGCGCTCACGACCTTGGCGATGGCATCCTCGATCGGGAGAGGTCGAGGGGGCAGAGTAGAGAGTGCGCAGCAAGTTCGTCCATCAGCTCGCCGGGGTGCGGGACCGGATGGGCAACGATGCAGGGGCGGGCCGAGGCCCCTCAGATCAGGGGGTTCCGAGTCGCGAGCGCCGGGAAGCGCCCGAAGTCGCGGTCCGCGGTGAGCAGGACGTCGATGCCGTGGGACAGGCAGATGGCGGCGATCCGTGCGTCGTGCACTCGCGGGCCCTGGATGTGGGCAGCACCGAGCAGCGCGGCGAGGCGCTCCCAGTGATCGGCGGCCTCGTGGAGCAGGACCAGGCCCGGCGCCTCGAGCCAGGCCTCCACCTGGGAGGTCGCCTCCTCGGGAGTGGACGGAGGAGCGAAGACCCGCGGATGGGTCACGGTAGCGTAGAGCTCGTGGACGCACGGCCACGGGATCGCCCACGGGGCGCTGCCGCTTGCGAGCTCCGCGAGGATCGCCGAGGCGGGCCGGTGGAAAGGCGAGTCGCGGCGATGGGCGTGGACGAGGACGTTGGTATCCAGGGCGATCACGGGGTCGACGGATCCTCGTAGGCCAGCTCCCGGGGCAGCGCCCAGGATCGGCCCGGCTGCAGGCCATCACCACCCACGGACGCATCCCGGAGCTCGAAGGGCGTGCTCGCACCCGATCGCCTCTGCAGCGCGATCCGCAGCCCCTCCTCGACCAGCGCGCGGAAGGTCGTTCCCTCCGCGGCCGCGACCTCCTTTCCGCGCAGGAAGAGGGCATCGGCAATCTGTATGGTCGTCTTCATATGGGTGACCATATCGCTCCTGGCCACATGAAGCAATCCGCGGCGCCGCGCGGAGACGCCCGGGGCAAGGTCGGCGTGAGGCAGGATCGGGGCCCGGCCTGCCGGGGCCGAGGGGCTCGTCCGGATCGGGGCCGAAGCAGTAGCTGGAGGCCGGGGGTGAGCCGGTCAAGCGCGCCGAGGAGGGGCGCTGCACTGCCGTAGTAGGAGTCGCGGCGGGCGACGGGAGGCGTCATCAGTCCCTGTGGTGAGATCGACCGGGAGGCGGCGAGGAGGCACAATAGGGAGCGCGCAGCAGCAGGTTCGTCCATTGGGGCTCGCCGGCGTGAGAGTCTGGAGCTGGACTTATGAGCATGATAAGTTTTTGGGGGTGAGGGTGGAGGAGCGTGACGTGGTGCGGGTCTGGCCCGGCGAGCTCGACGAGGATCGCGGGCTCGTCGAGGAGGCCGTGGGATCGATTAATAGGATGACCCGCGGTGCGGCGCTCACGACCGCCCTCGCGGTGGGGCGCTACGTCGAGGAGGCCTTCTTCGGTGGCGCGGACGGCGCCAGCGGGGGGCGTGGCGCTCCCGGGAGCAAGCGCAAGAGCGAGCACGCCAGCTACCGCGCGCTGGCGCGGCACCCCGAGCTCGACATGGGGGCGTCCACGCTGTGGGCATGTGTGGAGCTCGGGGCACAGATGGAGCTCCTGGGCGAGGAGCTGGGCCGGCGGCTCACCTGGTCGGACCACAAGGAGATCATGGGGGTCCGGGATCCCAGAGCGAGGAGGCGGCTGGCGGCCGGCGTCGTGGACAAGGCCTGGGATCGGGAGCGGCTGAGGGCCGAGGTCGGGAGGGTCCGGGAGAGGCAGCGGGGCTCGAGGACCGGGCGGCCCCCCAAGCCGGCGTGGGATAAGGGCATCGGCCGCATCCGAAGAGGGCTCGAGGTGGCGCAGGCCGGGGGCGAGGGCATCGAGGTGCAGGGCGATGAGCTCGAGCGGATGGGGGCGGAGAAGGTGCGGAGCGCCATCGCGGAGGTCGGCGAGCAGATCGCTGCCCTCGCGGCACTCAAGGCGGCCCTGGAGGCCGGACTGCAGGAGCTGGGGGAGGCGCCGTGAGGTGTTCCGCATGCGAAACACGGGAGGGCCCTGATGGCGAGGCGTGATGGCAAGGCGTGATGGTGATAGGGGCGGCCGGCGATCACCACGGCTCCCGAGGATCTCGCGGCCGGCGTTTAGCGCATCGGCGGTCCTCCGCGCGCCCTCGGGGCTGGCGGCGGCGAGGCGGGCCCACGACGAGGTCGCGCGAGGGCTGCCCGGGGCGGTGGAGGTCGAGGATGGGCTGGTGGACAGCGCCATCGAGGGCCTGAACGCGCTGTACCTCGGCAAGGGTCTCGAGCTGGGGATCGCGGTGGGCGAGTACCTGGTGGAGGTCTTCTTCGGCGGCGAGCTGCGGGCCTGGCGCCATGTGGGAGGCGGGCACGCCTCGCTCAAAGCGATGAGCCGAGACCCGCGCCTGAGGATGAGCGCTACGTTCCTCTGGCAGAGCTTGAACCTGATCGAGCAGATCGAGGTGCTCCCGGAGAGGGTCTGGCAGGCCCTGACCGTCACGGAGCATCGTGAGCTCTTCCGGCTGAGGGATCGGCGCGTGAAAGCGCAGCTAGCGCACAAGGCCGTGGAAGGCGGCTGGAGGGTCGCGGCGATCAAGGAGGCGGTGAAGGAGGCTGTCGCAGCGGAGCGTGCAAGACGCCTGGCCGCTGGCGAGGCGGTCGAGGCTAGCGCGGGGCGGCCCGCGCTGGCGTCGTGGACGAAGGCGGGCAAGGCGGCCCAGAAGGCCCTCGAGGAGGTGTCGGTCACGCGCGAGGAGGTCGTGGAGCACGGTCCGCGCGAGGCTGCGCAGGCGGCGCGGCGGCTGCGTGAGGTGGCGGAGCGGGCCGAGGCGCTCGCGGCCTCGCTGGAGTCCTTCCTGCACGGTAGGGACGTGGGCTGAGCTCCGTGGACTTCCGCGGTCGGGAAGCGTTCACGCGCGTGAACGGCCGAGCGCCGTGGTCGCTCGGGGGCCTGTTAGAGCTGCCAGAGCCCGTGCTGGATGCCTCCCACCAAGTAGATGGCGAACCAGCCGTGCCCTGAGATCTCCATCGGCTCGTGGGCGAGCTCGCCCCCGGCCGCGATCGCCGCCTGGGCGGCGGCGTGGATGTCGCCGACCAGGACGTAGGGGCGGACGACGGGGGCTTCCTGCTCGTGCATAGGGGCGCGGATGCCGAGGATTCCCCCGCCGGGCCGGGGGGTCGTCCGGCGGTCGCCGAGCTCCGGGATCGGGGGGGAGAAGGTGACGCCGTGGGTGGCCTCGTACAGGGCGCAGAGGGCGTCCACGTCGGGGGTGACGATCTCGAGGTAGTGCACGCGCATGGTGGGGCTGCTCCGTGGGCCGCGAATGGCAGGCCGTTGTGGGCGACCCTCGCCCAGGAGCCTACCCGAGTCGGTGCCGGACATGTGGGTGAAGCGAGCGGCGCCGAAGAGGGCCCACGAACTGCGTGGGCGGTGCTACGCTCGGCACCTGTGACGTCGAGCCTGTCCCCATGAGCTTCC
>CAZEHU010000368.1:0-4200 GCA_964511605.1 uncultured Myxococcales bacterium | reverse complement strand
GGTCCGTCTCGGCGGTGGCCTGCCGGATGCGCGCCGACGACTGTGGGGCCCAGCCTGTGGCACGGAGGGCCGGACCGGGGCCGATGGAGGTAGCAGGGACGCCGGGAGCCTCTGCCCCGGGCCCGATCCGATCGGGTATAGAGAGCGGGACGGTGTGCCCGACAGGAACGGGGGCACCAGCCACCTCTCGACGGACGACCTGTGCGAGCCCTGCGATCCCGTGATGAGCTGTAGACCGCCGGCGCTCTCCCCTTGGGGAGCCGCCGCCGTGGTGGCGGGCCTCCTGCTCCTGGTCGCGGTGGCCCCGGCGTCCGCGGGCGGGCCTGGCTGGGAGACCGCCCAGATCGAGGCCATGTCGACGGTCGTCACCCTGTCCGCGCCCGCGGGGGAGGCGATCGAGCGGGCGAGGCCCATCGTCGAAGAGACCCTCCACGAGGTGGAGGAGCGCATGAACGAGTGGCGGGAGGGCACGCCCCTGGCCGAGCTGAACCTCCACGCCGGGGCGGGGCCCACAGCGATGCCCGACGATCTCCGGGCCCTCATCCGGCGCGGCCTCGCGCTGGGCCGGAGGACCCACGGAGCCTTCGACATCTCGTGGGCGGCGTTGTGGGGGCTGTGGGACTTCCGCGCGGCCTCGCCGAGGCTCCCGGCGGCGGCGGAGGTCAAGCGGCGTCTCGAGCGGGTGGACTATCGGAGGGTGGCGGTGGACGACGTGGCCGGCACCGTCACGCTGCCGAAGGGCACCGTGCTGGGCCTGGGCGGGCTGGCGAAGGGCCACGCCGCGGTGGTGGCGGGCGCGCGCCTGCGGAAGGCGGGCCTGCGCTCGTGGATGATCTCGCTGGGCGGCCAGGTCGAGGTATCCGGCGGCAAGGACGGCCGCCTGTGGCGCGTCGGCATCCGCGACCCGCGTGGGCCCGCGACCGACTACTTCGCCATCGTGGAGCTCATCGAGGGCTCGGTGTCCACCAGCGGCGACTACGAGCGCTACTTCGAGCTCGGGGGGCGACGCTACCACCACATCCTCGACCCCAAGACCGGCTACCCCTCGCGCGGCGTCCGATCCGCCACCGTCATCGCCCGGGCCCCCGCGGACGCGGCGGATGCGGACGCGCTGTCGACCGCCCTCGTCGTCCTGGGCGTCGAGCGCGGCCTGGAGCTCGCCGAGCAGTGGAAGGGCGTCGAGGCGGTGATGGTGGATTCGGCGGGCAAGGTCCACATGACCTCCGGGGCCAAAGCGCTGGTCACCGTCACGCGGGCGCCTCGAGGCGACTAGGAACGCCTCAGCGCGTTGGAAGGGCCCCGCCCAGCAGCGCCTCGAGCTGCGCCTCGAGCGGCCCCTCGTCCCCCTCCCGGAAGCCCGGGTGCACGTGCCGGATCACACCCTCGCGATCGACCAGCAGGGCCGTCGGCATCGTGGGGATGGGGTAGCGCTCCGCGATGGTGTGGCCCTTGTCCCAGACCACGGGGAAAGGGAGGGCGAGCTCGGTGGCGAAGCGCTGGCCGAGGGCGCGATCCTCGTCGACGTTGATCGCGACGATCTCGAAGCCCCGGTCCGCCAGGCGCGTGTGGAGGGCCTTGTAGTAGGGCATCGAGGCTTTGCAGGGCTCGCACCACGAGGCCCAGAAGTCGACGAGCAGCACCTGGCCGCGGAAGCCCGTCGCTTCGATGGGGCTGTCGTCCTCCAGGCCGGGGGCCGAGAACTCGAGGGTCTGGCCGAGGAGCGGAGAGCGCTCGGCGCCATCGCTTCGGACGGTGGCGATCGAGCAGGCGCCCGCCAGGAGCATCGCGAGCGCGGCCGCCCGGAGACTCGGAGTCGGACCTCGCACCCTACTCGACCAGGTCGGCGAGCTTCTTCCGGAGGTTCTTGGCCTGGTAGCTGTTCAGGGTGATCACCTGGCCCGCGAGGGGGCCCGAGGTCGCCTGGGCGTGGACGTCCGCGCCCTCCTCCGCCGCGCTGGCGAGGAGGAGCTGGGTGCTCTTGCCGTCCTGGGTCGTGATCGTCAGCGCCACGGCGTCCGCCGGCGCGAGGCCCACGTCGGCGGGGGCCTTGTCTAGCACGAAGTCCTTGGCCTTCATGGTGGGCAGGGTGCTCAGCATGGTGGTGATGGCCGACCTCTTGGCCTTCTTCCCTTGGGGGAGATCGGCCGGGACGAGATCCCCGGACGCAGGATCCCTGGCCAGCGTGACGGTCCCGCCATCGGGCACCGAGGCGGGCCATACGATCTTCAGCTCCTGGATGTCCTCCTTGCTGAGGTCGAAGACCTTCTTCCAGGCCAGGTCCTTGGCCGCCTTGCGGAAGCGCTTGGCTACGTAGTCCTGGATCAGGAAGGGATCGGAGCTCATCTCGGCCGACGCGGCGGTCGACGCGACCGCGGCCCAGCGCTGGCCCTTGTAGGGCTCGTCCTCCATCTTCGGGCCGACGCCCACGATGAGCGTCTGAATGCCGCGGGAGACCTCGGCGGAGAACTCCGGGGCCAGGAGCACGCCGCGCGCCGCCTCCATCTCGTCCTTGCGCGCCCAGCGCTGGGCCTTGGCCTTCACCAGGGTCTTGAGCTGGGTGCCGAGGTCCGCGAGGCCGGCGCCGCCCTCGAGGAAGTGCCAGGTCTCGCCTCGCTTTTCGACCACCACCGGGCCGCCCTCCTCGGGCGAGAAGCGGACGCGGGTCACCTCCGTATCCGCAAAGGAGATGAAGCTCTTGTCCTTCACGTCGGCGATGGTCTTGCGCAGGTTGTTGGCGGCGTAGGTCTGGAACTCGATGACCTCCTCGCTGCCCGGGATCCGGCCCCAGTGCTTGCCGTCCACCTCGTCGGTGACCTCGAGGGCGAGCTCGCGTCCATCATGAGACCTCGCGGAGACCTTCCAGGCCTTGGTCCACGCCTCGTCCGCGGGACCCTCGGAGGCGGCCTGGAACTCCTGGGCCCGGGCGTTGGCGATGTTGCGAGCGATCGACTTCACGCTATCGTCCGCCGGTACGCCGCTGGGCTCCGTCAAGGACCACTCGACCTCCCACTTGGTCTCCTCGGTGCCGTCGGGCTTGGTGGTGGTCTTCTCCGCGCGCTCGCCATCGAGCACGAGGCTCTCGCCGGCCGGCGAGGCGATCTCCACGTGCACGAGATCCTCGGGCTTCACGTCGAAGACCTTCTTGTCGCGGAGCTTCTCGAGGCCGATCTCGAAGGGCACACGCAGGTCCTTGCCGGCGATCCGGTAGACGGTTCCCTCGTCGTCCGCGCGCATCACCCAGGTATCCTTGGCGATGCCGCCCTCGGCTCCCTCGGACTCGGAGGACTGCACCTTGCCGACGATGAGGTCCACGCCGCCCCAGACGCTGCCACCGGCGGTCAGCTTGATGTGGATCCGGCGCTCCGGCTCGAGGTCGAAGAGGGGCAGATCCTCCGGCTCGATCGCCTTCGAGTGTACCGAGAGGGTGTCGTCCTTGAAGAGCTTCACCATCGTCTCGACCTGGAACTTCACGGCGACGGCGCTCATGGGCTTGCTGAGGCGCCAGCTCGCGTCCTTGCCGGAGCCGGTGCGGGCGAGCTCGATCGTCTCGTCCGTGCGCTCGATGAGCACGCCGTCGATCGGGTGATCGATGGCCACCGGCGTATCCATGATGCCCTTGGTCTTCTCTTCGGCGAGCTCCGCCGCGGTGGCGTAGCCGCTGATCTCGAGGGACTTCGGCGCGGGCGCCGCCTCCTCCTGGGTCACCAGGGCCGGCACCCGTGCCTTGGGGTTAATCGCCAGGTATTCCGGTTTTTTCTGTTCTTCGTCGGCGAAGTTGAGGCGCACGCCGGTGTAGGCGGCGCCTGCTTCCTCCAACGCGATGTGGGAGGCCAGGGCGCAGGTGTTGGGTACGTAGTAGAAATTCATGGCCTTATCCCCCGATCTTCTCTCGCCTGACGACAATGCCTTCGGCTTCCCGATCCCAGGTATCAGCGGTAATGCCGTCGTCCTTGAGCAGATGCTTCTGTACTTTTTGCGTTGGCGTCTTGGGCAGTTCATCGACCACGCGGATAAACCTCGGCAGCATGAAATGGGCCATGCGCGGTTCGAGATAGCGGAACAGTTCCAGCGGCTCGACGGTTTTGCCCGGCGCAGGCGCGACCACCACCATGACCTCGTCCTCGCCCAATTCGCTGGGCACGGGGATGGCGGCCACCTCGCCGGCCTCCGGATAGGCATTGACCTCGGCCTCCACATCGA
>CAZEHU010000367.1:0-4210 GCA_964511605.1 uncultured Myxococcales bacterium | reverse complement strand
GTCCGCCCGAGGGGCCGAGGCCGTAGACCACTCGCTTGGCCTCCACGCGGATGCTCCAAAGTAGGATCGGCCCGGATCCCACGGGCTGACCGAGGGCCAGCGGCTCGAGCAGCTCCCGGGCGAGGGGCTCGGCGGCCGGCCCCAGGGGGGCCTGCAGCACCACGGGCGCGGCGCTGGTGAAGAGGGCGGCGAGCGCAGCGGGGCCGAGGGCGAGCACCGGGACGATGATACACCCTGCTGCCGGTGGTAGGCTGGGGTCGTGAAGCGCTTGAGGCTCCGGCGCGAGGCGCCCTCCACCCATCTCGAGGCGCCGGGTCTCGTCCCGGGACCGAACCCGGTGCCGAACCCCGAGCGCCCGCTGGTGCGCGTGGCGGAGCCGCTGCTCGGCCCCGAAGAGGAGGCCTACGTAGAGGAGGTGATGGCGAGCCGCTTCATCTCCAGCGCCTCCTCGATGCTCGGCCGCTTCGAGCGGGCCCTCGCACGCGCCGCCGGCGCGAAGGCCGCGCTGGCGGTCACCTGCGGCACCCATGCCCTCGACCTCTTGATGTACTGCCTCGACGTGGGGCCCGGGGATGAGGTGATCGTGCCCGACCTCACCTTCCTGTCCGTAGCCACGTGCGTGGTGCGGGCAGGGGCGCGGCCGGTCTTCGTCGATGTGGGCCGCGAGTCCCTCAACGTCACGCCGGGGGCCGTTCAGGCCGCGGTCACGGAGCGGACCAAGGGCATCATCGCCGCCCACACCTACGGCCATCCATGTGATCTCGATGGCCTGATGGGGCTCGGAGAGGCCTACGGGCTCTTCGTGATCGAGGACTGCTGCGAGGCCCTCGGGGCCACCCTCCGCGGACGGCCGGTCGGGGACCTGGGGGATGCGGCGGTCCACAGCTTCTACGCGAACAAGATGATGACGACCGGCAATGGCGGCGCCATCACCACGAGCCATCCGGAGCTCGAGGCCATGCTCCGCGAGCTGCGTGGGTACTCGTACGCTCCCGGGCGCTTCTTCTGGCACAGCCACATGCCCTTCAATGTGCGGATGAGCGCCCTGCAGGCAGCGGTCGGCCTCGCGCAGGTGGAGCGGCTCGCTGAGCTCGTCGCTCACCATCGCTGGCTCGCCGGGCAGTACGAGGCGGGGCTCCGTGGCCTGCCAGGCGTGAAGCTCCCCGCCCCGAGCGTGCTGGGGGAGCACGTGTACTGGATGTACACGATCCACATCGACGAGGCCCTGTACGGACAGAGCGCCTACGCCGTGCGCGCGGCCCTCGCGGAGGAGGGCATCGAGACCCGCGCGGTCTTCAGCCCCCTGCACGTCCAGCCGATCCTCCAGGTGGGAGCGGCGCCGGCCCAGGGCCCCTTCCCGGTGACCTCGTGGGCGGCCCTCAGCGGCATCAACCTGCCGAGCGGCAAGACCCTCACCCAGGCGCAGATCGATCGCGTCTGCCAGGTGATCCACGAGGGCTGTGAGGCGGCGCCGTGAGCCGCGTCGCGCTGCCCCCGGGGGCCGACGGCCACAGCCTCAGCATCCTGGTCCCCACGCTCAACGAGGAGGGGGCGGTGGGGACGGTCCTCCGAGGCCTCCTCCGGGAGCGCGCCGTCGACGAGATCCTCGTAGTCGATGGCCGGTCGACGGACGCCACGGTGCGCATCGCCGAGGACCTCGGGGTGCGGGTCCTGATCCAGGAGGGGCGGGGGCTCGGGGTGGGCCTGCGTCAGGGCTTCGATGCCGTCGGCGGCGATCTCATCGGCATCGTCGACGCGGATGGCTCCCACGACTGGACGGCCCTCGGCACGATGCGGCGCCTCCTTCTCGAGGAGGACTGGGACTACGTCCTCGGCAGCCGCTACATCGGCCCCTTCCGCTGGCGCGGCCTCGGCCGGTGGCCCTTCTCTACGAGCGAGGACGACACCCTCCTGCACGAGTGGGGCAACCTCGGCATCGTCGCCCTCGCCTGGGCCTTGCACGGCTATCCCCTGCACGACGTGATGATGGGCATGCAGATCTGGCGCCGGGAGTGGCTCGATCGCATCGACCTCGGCGAGCCGGGCCAGAGCTTCGACTGTGAGATCAAGATCCAGCTCCACCGTGCGGGAGCGCGCATGGCCGAGATCTCCGTCGTCGAGCCGCCCCGCCTCGCGGGGGAGGCCAAGCTCGACGCCCTCACCGATGGCGCTGAGACGGCGCGGGTCCTCCTCCGGGAGTGGGCCCGCGGTGGCTTCCGCCGCGTGAAGCGCTCGCGCTGAACCCGCAGGGCTCGGCGCGGGGCTCGGCGCTCAGCCCGCCCCCTCGCGCAGGGACTCCAGGATGCGCAGGTAGCCCTCATAGCGTGTGGGCTCGACGTCGCCCCGCTCGGCCGCAGCGCGTACAGCGCAGTCCGGCTCGGACTCGTGCAGGCAGTCCCGGAAGCGGCAGTCGGTGCGGAAGGGGGCGAGATCGCGGAATCCCTGGGCGATCTCCACGAGCTCATAGCCGTAGAGCCCGAAAGCCCGGATCCCCGGCGTGTCGACGAGCAGCGCGCCCTCCGGCCAGGCCGCGCCCCGCTCGTGGCAGGTGGTGACGCTGGTGGTATGGCGTCCCTTGCCGGTGATCTCGTTCAGGCCGCCGACCGGCAGAGCGGCCCCGGGCTCGAGGCGGTTGAGCAGGGAGGACTTGCCGACACCCGAGTGCCCGCAGAGCACGCTCAGGCCCCCCTGGACGATCTCCTCGAGGGCCCCCATGCCCGCGCCGGTGTGCGCGCTGACCTCCAGCACCGGGTAGCCCAGCCGAGCGAAAGGCGCGAGGGCCGCGCGGGCCCGCTCGATAGACTCGGCGCCAAGGTCGATCTTGTTGAGCACCACGAGGGCCTCTATCTCTCCGGCGTCCGCGGCGACCAGGAAGCGGTCCACCAGGCCCGGCTTCGGCTCCGGCACCACGGAGGTGACGACGATCAGGCGATCGACGTGGACGGCCATCAGGCGGCGGCCTCGCTCGATGGGACGCCACAGGCAGCGGCGGCGCTCCTCGATCGCCACGCACTCGGTGCCGTGGCGGCCCGCCTCCACCACCACCCGATCCCCGACCGCGAGCTGGGTGCGATCCCGGAGGGGACGGCATCGGATCCGCTCGGCGGTCCCGTGCTCGAGGACGGTGGCACGGATGCCGTGGACCTCGACGATCGTGCCCTCGAAGCGCTCCGTCCCCGCCCGCCTGCCCTCGCCGCCGCGGCGCCCTCGGGAGCCCCGGCTCATGGGTCGCGGGGCTCCGGGAGCGTCGCTTGTGTCCGCTCGAGCCCACGGTGGATACGCGAGGGGAGGGAGGGACCCTCGAAGATCAACGCGCTGAAGAGCTGCACGGCGGCCGCCCCGGCTTCCAGCATCGCCCGCGCGTCCCGCTCGCCCTCGATGCCCCCGACGCCGATGATCGGCAGATCCGTCTCGCCGGCCAGGTGACGGACCACCTCGAGGGCACGCGCCTTGAGCGGGCGGCCGCTCAGCCCGCCAGCCCCCACGTCCTCGCCGATGCCGTGCCGAGCCAGGGTGGTATTGGTCGCGACGATGGCGCTCGCGCCCTCGGCCTGGGCCACGGCCGCGGCCTCGACCAGGGCCTCCTCGCCGAGATCCGGGCTCAGCTTCACCCACGTCGGCAGGTCCGGCGCAGCCAGGCGTACCCCTCGGACGATCGCGCGCAGGCTGTTGGCGTCCTGGAGCGAGCGCAGCCCGGGGGTGTTCGGAGAGCTGACGTTGATCGTGATCCAGTCGACGAGCCCAGCCAGGCGCGTGGCGCTCGTGCGGTAGTCGTCCACCGCCTCCGCGAGGGGGGTGATCTTCGACTTCCCGATGTTCGCGCCGATCGGGCAGGCTGGCTGCCAGCCCGCCTCCCGGAGGCGCCGGAGGCGGCTCGCGAGGGCCTCGGAGCCGCCATTGTTGAAGCCCATGCGGTTGATGAGGGCGCGCTCCGCCGGAAAACGGAACAGGCGCGGGCGAGGATTGCCGGCCTGCGCCAGCGCGGTGACGGTGCCCAGCTCCACGAAGCCGAAGCCCAGCTCCGGCCACAGGCGCGCGAGGCGGCCATCCTTGTCGAGCCCCGCGGCGAGGCCCAGGGGACCGGCCAGCACGACGCCGCCCACCTCCCGCGCAAGGCCGGGGGAGGGGCGCCCGCCAGACAGGCGCGCACCGAGGCGCCCGAGGCCCCCGAGGGACTCCAGGGTGCGGAAGGTCAGCTCATGGGCGCGCT
>CAZEHU010000366.1:0-4213 GCA_964511605.1 uncultured Myxococcales bacterium | reverse complement strand
AACGCGCGCTCAGCGTGCGTTCACCAAGATTCGAGGGCCGAATCGACTCCAACGCGCGCTCAGCGTGCGTTCACCAAGATTCGAGGGCCGAATCGCCCCCAACGCACCCTCAGCGTGCGTTCACCAGGCTTCACCCTGCTGTGAGAGCTCACCACGAGCTCCTCGAGGGGAGGCGCGGGCTGGCCCTCCCCGGGCAGGGAGCCGACGAGGAGGAGGCCCTCGGTCGGGGTCGAGGCGCCGAGGCTGCCGCTGCTGGCCTCGAAGCGGGAGAGGGGCAGGGCGAAGCGCCCATCGGGGAGGGCGGCGAGGCGGCCCACGTCAGCGAGGGTGCCGAGGCTCCACTCGCCGATCGGGGTGCCGGAGGTGTGGAGGAGGAGGAGCGTGGAGCTGGGGTTGGTGGGCGCGGGAGCGACCTTCGAGCCAATATCGGTCAGGGCCACGACCAGGGTGCCGCCCTCGACCTCCAGCGCAGAGACGAAGCCCGCGCCCGAGAGCTCCACCTCGTGGTCGGCGACGAGGGCGCCGTCCGCGGCGACCTGGCGCAGCACCGCCACAGGATCGTCCGAGTCCAGCACCTTGCGGCCCGGAACCAGGAAGCCACCCGCGGAGGTCGCCTCGATAGCAGCGGGCTCGAAGCTCTTGTCCAGGGTGCTCCAGAGGCCCGGCGGACCGAGGGCACCGCCGGGGTCCAGGGTATGCAGCCAGGCGTGCTCCTCCCAGCCGGAGCGGCCCACGAGGGCGATGGTCCCCTCTGCGTTCACAGCGAGGTCGACGAGCCCATCCTCCTCGATCTCCTCGACCCACCAGGCCACCTCCCCCTCGGCGTCCAGCCGGGCGGCCGCGCTGGTCCAGGCGCCCTTCGGCCCGCGGCCGGCGACGAGCATGCCGCTGTCCGGCAGCAGCCGGGCCGCATCGAGGCTCGACAAAGCGAGGGAGTGGTTGTGCTGGAGCTGAGAGACGAGGTCTCCGTCCTGATCGAGGCGCGCCTCGAGCACCAGCCCCAGCGGATCCCGCGCCCAGTCCGTACGCCCCACCAGGCTCCAGGACTCGGGCTCCCCCGGCGCGGATGTGAGCTCCTCCTCGATCTGGGCCACCACGAGGTCCGTGACGTCCTGGTACTCGAAGCTGGTGCGGAGGTCGGGCGAGATCCACTTCTCGGCCCAGGACTCGCGCTGCTCGACGAGGAGATCTCCCTCATCGCTGTAGGTGGTCGTCTTCGAGGGCGTGGTGGGGGCGCCGCCTCCAACGTCGAAGTAGTCGTCTCTCAGCACGAGGCGCCCGTCGTCGTCATAGCCGTATTCCGCCCAGGCCACCTATGAGCTGCCATCGGACGCCAGGCTCTCGTAGTCTGTGCGGATGCGCACGCCCTCCTCGTCGTAGACATGGGTGCCTACGTGGGGCCCCGCGAACAGGTAGCGCCACCAGGTCCACTCCTCGACGAGGGCCAGCCCCTCGCCCCAACCCCAACCGTAGGAGACGTGCGGGATGCCGTTGTCCAAGAGATCTCTGTCGCCGACGATCGTGATGGCCGCGGAGTCGTCGCGCTCCACGATCCGCTCCTCGGCCCTCCCCCCGAGGGGCCAGTCGAGCCAGCGCTCAGAGCTGGCGGCCCGCTCCGCCTTCCGCCACCTCCCGACCACCTCGCCGCCCTCCTGAAAGCGGACCTCGGTCTCGCAGTAGCTCCGCCAGGGCGGCGTGGCAAGGGTCTTGGTGCCTGAGTCCGCGTCGGCAGTGTCGATCTCGCTGCCCGGACTCGCCGCATCGCCGCCGGACATCGCGTCGCCCCCGGGCCCCTCCCCGCGATCGCCCCCTCCAGTCCCACGGCCGCGCGTGCCATCCAATGAGGACGCATCCTCGGAGCTCGAAGCGGCCTCGTCCTGTCCCCCTGCCCTGGCCCCGCAGCCCGCGGCCGCAACAAGCGATGTTGCCAGCACCGCTGCAAGCGAGTCTCGTAGGCCAAGGCGGGCGAGGCAGGGGGCGGCGCGGGGCCCCTAGGGCAGCAAATACAGGCACTTCATCCAAGATGAGGCTGTAGGAGCACGGGAGCAAAGTCAAGCTCCGCGCCCTCGGGCGGGCCAGCGTCGAGAGCGGCCCACCCGACCTCGGCGATTCCGCCCGGCGACGTCCGACATCGAGGAGGTCGAGCGGCCCTGTCAGCGCAACTTCGACCCCGCCCGCGGCACCAGTTCCAGGCCGCGCACCTCCAGCCCACTGACCGCCTCGGCGGCCGCGAGCACCTCGGAGGGGCTGCGCTGGCCCTCCGGCTCGTCGAGCACCAGGGAGCGCACGCTGGTGCCCTCGGCCACGAAGAGGCTCCAGACCGCGAGACCGCGCTCCCCCTCCCCGGCGCTGAGCATGTGGCGACCGTCCGGCGTGAAAGCGAGGGCCGCCACGCCGCCCCCGTGTCCATGGATGCGGCCGGTGACCCGACGGCTGGCCAGGTCCCGCACCTCCACGTGGGTGCCGGCGCTCGAGGCGAGGGCGCCCCCCGGGTGGAACGCGAGGGCGCCCCCGGCCGCGCCAGACAGCTCCCAGGCGGCGATCACCTTGCCGGTGCCCACGGCCTCGACGTGCAAGCGCCCGTCCGCCCCCCCGGTCGCCAGCAGCGCGCCCTGGGGGGAGAAAGCCAGCGCCACCGAGCCCCCGACGTGGGGGGTCCAGGTCCGCTCCACCTGCGGGGTCGCCGTATCGTAGAGGTAGGAAGCCCCCTCCCCCCCCCCGCGGTCGCGAAGCGCCGCCCACCGGTCGAGAACTCCACCCCCGCCGGCGCGCTGGTGGGGGCGCGGCCAGCAGCTCCAGCTCGGGCAGCCGATAGACCTGGAGCCGCTTGCTCCCCGCGGCCACCAGGCGGGTGCCGCCGGGGGAGACCGCCAGCGCACTCTGCGTCCCTTGGGCCGCCGGAGTCCGGCCCACCTCCCGGGCCGTGCTGGCCTCCAGCGCCTCCAGCGTCTGGACCCGCCCGTCCTCGGCCTCGACCGAGGACACAGGCAGGTCCAGGGCGATCTCGATGCCGTCGATCTGGACGACCCCGCCGCTCTCCTCCCCCTCTGAGAGGCCTTCCGGGGGCGCTGGTGGGGGCACCAGCCGCTACTCCAGGGGGAGCCCGTGGCCCGGCACCATCAGCTTCCGCTTGTAGGCGCGGAAGTCGAAGGAGGGAGAGTGGTGGCTGTTGTGGCAGGTCTTGCAGACCCGGCTGATGGGCTTGGAGCGGATCTCGGCCGGGCTGCCCACCATCTCGGCGTGCCTTGAGCCCGGGCCGTGGCAGGCCTCGCACTGGACGTCCTCGAGGCCCTCGGTCTTGCCGAGGATCGAGCCCCCGGCCTCTCCATAGCCGGTCACGTGGCAGGAGACGCACTCCGTATCGAAGGTCTTCTTCTGGTGGACCAGGGTCTCCCACGCCCCCTCGTGCCGGTCGGCATCCCAGAAGGCCTTGGCCCCCTCGTGGCACTCCAGGCAGGCCACGACCCCGATGTAGGTGGCCTGGTCGGGCTTCGGCTCCGGCAGCGTACCGGCGGCGGCCAGGTTGATCCTCTTGAGCTCCTCGTCGAAGGCGTCCATGAGGGCCAGCACGTCCGGATCTTGGGGCAGGTCCCAGCTCAAGGGCGTGACCCGGTAGGAGAAGCTGGAGCGCCCCTCGGCCACCGGCGACGCCGGCTCGCTCAGCCGCGCACGCTGCTCCTTCAAGCTCTCGACGTGGTGCTTCGCGCTCTCGAGCGCCCTGGCGCCCGCCGCCGCCTCGCCGGAGGCCCAGGCCGCCACCTTCTTGTCGAGCGCCGCGATGCGCTGGTCGAGCTCCGCGAGCTCGGCCTCCGTCGGCCCGCTGGCGTCCTCGAATCGCACGTCGCCGCCCCTCATGTCGATGCTCAAGCGGCCGATGTAGCGGCCCTCGCGGTGGAACTGCATCACCCGGGTCGCTCCCACCGGTTCAGCCTCGTCGCTCCAGACCGGGTGCTCCCCGAGGCCACCGGCCACCGCGAAGTGGATGCCCGGTACCTTGCGCACGAGGCGCTTGGTATCGCGCAGGCCGAGGGCGCTGAGGAGGAGGATCACGTCGGCGCGGCCTTGCAGGGCTACCACGGCCTCCTGGGCGGCCTCTCGGGGATCGGTGATCTGCCAGCTCTCTCCAAGGTGGGGGGCCTCCGAGGGGGCCGCGAGGGCGAAGATGCCGACGGTGAGCGCCCCGACCGGCCGCAGGACCCAGGGGCTGAACGAG
>CAZEHU010000365.1:0-4216 GCA_964511605.1 uncultured Myxococcales bacterium | reverse complement strand
GAGCTGGGCCCGAGCGCCAGGGCGCGTCCAGCGCCGTCGATGGTCTCGAGGTGGGTGGTCCAGAGGCCGAGACCCTCCAGGGCGCTCGCGACGCGCCGCGGGTCGGCAAGGGGCTCGAGGGTGATCAGGGTGGTCATGGGGTCCTCCTGGGTGGGTCAGCGCGCCCGCTCCACCGCCTGCTCGACGACGGCGAGGAGGGCTTCCCTCGCGGGGCCCTCGGGCAGGGAGAAGAGCAAGGTCCGCGCTCGCAAGGCGACCCTGCGCGCCCGCTCACGGGTGGCCGTCGCACAGCCGGTGGCGAGCAGGCGCTGGCGGAGCGCCTCGAGGTCGAGGTCGGGCTCGCAGGAGGCCGCTCGCTCGAGGAGCGACCGGAGGCTCGGATCCCGCTGGACCGCGAGGCAGAGCGGCCAGGTGGGCTTGCCCTCCTCGAGGTCGCGCAGGGAGTCCTTGCCCATGTGGGCCCGATCCCCCTCGAGGTCGAGGGCATCGTCCACGAGCTGGAAGGCGTGTCCGAGCCGGCGGCCCGCGAGCTCGAGGGCCTCGAGGGCGCGAGGCTCGAGCCCGCCGACCGTGCCGCCGGCCCGGAGCGACCAGGCGAAGAGCGCGGCGGTCTTCCCCTCCATCACCTGATGCCAGGTGGAGGGCTCCGTGCTGAGGCGACCCTTCAGCGCGAGCTGCAAGGACTCCGCCTCCACCATCTCACCGATGGTATCGAGCAGGCCGGCGAGGAGCTCGGAGCGGCCGGTCGAGCTGACGCGCTGGAGGGCCTCTACGAGCAGGTGATCCCCCCCGAGCACGCTGGCCGGGTTGCCGAAGAGGAGCCGCGCCGTCGGGGCCCCGCGCCGCTCGGTCCCGAGGTCGATGACGTCGTCGTGCAGCAGGGTAGCGGCATGGACGAGCTCCGCGGCCGCGGCGATCTCGCGGGCCTCCGCGACGTCGTGGGGGCCGCCCGCGCGAGCGGCCAGCAGGACGCACAGGGGTCGGATGCGCTTGCCCGGGCATGCGAGGAGGTGCGCGGCGGCCCGGCGTGCCAGGTCGTGGCCGCCCGTGGCGGCGCCGCCCAGATCCGCCTCGAGAGCTGCGAGGTCGTCGGCCATCCACGCCCGGAGACCGAAGAGGCGCGCCGCCAGAGAGCCGAGCCCCTCCCTGGCGCTCACCTCCGCGAGCTGGGCCAGCACAGGGGAGGGACAAGGGGTGGCGTGGGCGAGGTCGGTCATGCGATACCCTCCGCGCTCCGGGAGGTGAGGGGATGGCGGTGCGCCACGAGCTGACGGTCCGCTTCAACGAGGTCGATCGGGCCGGGATCGCGTTCTTCGGGCGGGTCTTCGAGTACTGCCACGAGGCGTTCGAGGAGCTCCTCGTCGCCGGCGGCTCGAGCCTCGCCGCGGTCTTCGACGAGGAGGGCTGGGGCATGCCCCTCGTCCACGCGGACGCGGACTACTCCAAGCCCCTCCGGCTCTCGGAGCGCATCGCGGTCAGCGTCGAGGTCGAGCGCCTGGGCCGGACCTCCCTGACCCTCGCGTTCGAGGTGCGGGGGGCCACCGAGGCCGACCTCCGGGCCCGCGTCCGGCACGTGCACGCCTTCGTCGACATGGAGCGCTTCGAGCCGATCCCGGTGCCCACCCTCATGATCGACGTCCTGCGCGGCGCCGGCCTCCTCGAGGAGCAGGCGTCGGGCGGCTGAGCGCGAGGGCTTGCCCAAGCTGGTGACCGGCAGGGCCTCGACCCAGCGCACTCGATCCGGCGCCGCCCAGGGGGCCAGCGCTTCGCGGACCCAAGACCGTAGCCCCTCGAGGTCGGGGCGACCCTGCGAATCGGCAGCCGCAGCCCGGACGAGCAGGGCACCCGGACGCTCCCCCCAGCGGAGGTCGGGGAGCCCGACGACGAGGGCCTCGCTGACCGCCGGGTGGGCCGCGAGGCGGGCCTCCACCTCCGCGGGAGCGACGAGCTCGGCGCCGCTCCGCAGGACACCATCGGCGCGGCCGTGCACGTGCACGCGTCCCTCCTCGTCGAGGGCGCCCCGGTCGCCCGTGAGGAGCCTCCCCGCGACCAGGGGTCCCCGGACCTCGAGCCGATCGCCGGCGACGACCCGGACCGAGGCCGTGCTGAGCGGCGGTCCAACGCCCGCTGCGGGATCGAGGTCCCCGGCGAAGCGGGTCGCGACCTGGGAGGCCGCCTCGCTCATGCCCCAGGTGAGAGCGATGGGCGCCCCGAGGGAACGGCACCGAGCTACCAGCTCCGGCGGGGTGGCAGCGCCCCCGACCAGGAGGGCTCGGACGCTCGAGCGAAAGGCCCGATCGTCGCGCTCGTCGAGCAGCCGCCGGAGCATCCCGGGGGTGAGCGATGCGAGGGTGGTGGATCCATCGTCCAGGGCCTCCGAGACCGCCGCGGGGTCGAAGCCCTCGCGGAGCACCATGGTGGTCTGCAGCCAGGCGGTGCGCAGGAGGATCGAGAGCCCCCCGATGTGGTGCAGAGGCAGGGCGCAGAGCCAGCGATCTCCAGGTAGATGTCCCAGCCGTCCCGCCGAGCCCAGGGTGGAGGCGGCGAGCTGCGACGCCGTCAGCGAGACCGCCCGGGGAGCCGCCGTCGTGCCGCTGGTGAAGAGGCGGAGCCGCTCCTCGCTCAGGGGCCAGGGACGAGCCGGCGCCCGGGGGCCGCGCGGGAGGGAGCGCGCGCAGTCGAGCACCAGGTCGGGACGGGCGCGCCGCAAGCGCTCGGTTCCTTCAGGTCCCGGCGGTACAGGGAGCCCCGTGGCGCCGATCCAGGAGGCGGCCCAGAGCGCCTCGATCCACCGGGGGGAGGGAGGCCCGGCGATGCCGATCAGCGCGCCGGGGCCGAGGCCACGCGCGAGGATCCCGCTGGCAGCGGTGGCAACTCTCTCCGCCAGCTCGGCCCAAGTCCAGGTGCCCCCAGTGGCGACGACGGCCGGATGGTCCGGCCGCGCCAGGGCCGCTTGCGCCAGGGGGTGGGGGAGGGCGTCGTCGGGCACGGGGCGCCTGATGATCGAGGTGGAGGGATCGAGACCGCACACGAGCCGGGAGGCGGGCGGCAGGGCGCGGGCCACCGCCAGGGCCGCCGCCCAGCCCACCTCGGTCTCGAAGGCCGTCGTGACCAGGACCCCGAGCCCCGCGGCTGCCGCTCGGCGGCCGAGCTCGACCGCCGCCTCTGGGCCACCGCAGAGGGAGGGCTTGAGCACCAACACATCGGCCGACCCCGCGGCGATGAACGCGGCCAGGGACGCCATGTCCCGGCAGGACTCGTCTACGGCCAGGGGCACCGACACGGCGGAGCGCAGGCGCGCGAGCTGCTCGGGGTCCGAGCCAGTGATGGGCTCCTCACATAGGCTCACGGGCCAGCGACCCAGGAGGGCCTCTGCCACCTCGGGTGTCCACGCCCTGTTGGCGTCGATGCGAAGGCTCACGTCCCTTCCCACCTCACGAGCGATGTCGAGCACGCGGGCCTCGTCGGCCTCCGGGGCGTGGGCTCCCACCTTCACCTTGAGGGTGGCCAGGCCGTCGCGGACCGCCTCCCGCGCCTCCCGCGCGTCCCGTACGAAGCGATGGACGTCGACCTGGGCTTCGGGGTCCTCGGCGCCCAGGAGGAGAGCCGGGGACACGCTGTCCCGGGCGGCTCGGAGGAAGAGGCGAGCGCCCGAGACCGCAGCCTCCGCGGCCCCTCGCGGATCGCTCCCTGGGAGGGGGGCGGCCTCGCCCCGGCCTCGGAATCCTCCTTCGTCCTCCAGGCTAAGGAGGGCGCCGCGGCGCGTTCGCCAGGTGCCGTGGGCGGTGGCCAGAGGCAGCGGCAGGGGGCGCTCGTACGGCCTGATCGTGGCCCTCATCGCAGGATCCCGGCGCCGAGGAGGAGGGCGAAGAGGAGCTGGAGCCTCGCGGTGTGGGCGAGCTCGTCGTTGAGGGCTGCACCGTCGAGTCCGAAGATCGCTCGGACCCGAACGCGGGCCTCCGGGAGGAGGAGGAGGGGGAGGAGGAGCCATGTCGATCCGGCCCCCAGGGCCACGGCGAGGAGGGGGGCACCGAAGGCGCTGGCGACCAGGAACGCGTACTCCGCGCGGGTCCACCGCGCGCCGAGCCGGACTGCCAGGGTGCGCTTTCCGGCGCGGGCGTCCGTGTGGCGATCGCGGAGGTTGTTGACCACCAGGATCGCGGTGGCCAGGGCGCCCATGTGGATCGAGGCGAGCCAGGCGAGGGCAGGCAGCTCT
>CAZEHU010000364.1:0-4217 GCA_964511605.1 uncultured Myxococcales bacterium | reverse complement strand
GGCGACGAGGATCCCGAGCCGCCGGACCTGCCCCCGCCGCCCGACCCCGGCTCGGCGCTCCGGGTCGAGCTCTCCGAGCCCCCCTCGCGCTGGTACGGGCGCGCCGATCCCACCGATGCAGACCTCTACCTCGGGCGCCTCGCCGGCCAGGTGGCCGGCATCCGCTACGATCGAGCTCTCTCCCACGCCGCCCGAGAGGTCGCGGCTTTCCACGCGATCGAGGGGGAGCTGGCCCCGGGCCGCGTCCTGGCTTTCCTGCTCGACGCCGGCGGAGCGGCCGAGTGGGGCGTCGAGCAGACGATCCGCACCACCACCCGCGAGGGGGACGCGATCCTCCTCGATCAGCTCGAGCGCGCGGCCCAGCGGCGCCGCCGTGGCGACCCGATCCTACGGGTCGGGGTCGGGGAGATCTGGACCCTCGGGAGGCCGAGCAAGCGCCACGTCGCGGTCCTGATCTCCCGAGGGGAGGTCTTCTTCGATCCGGTCTCGCGGGAGGTGCCTCGGGCCCGCCCCCTGGCGCTCTCCGGCACGCTGCCCCCGGGCGTCCGGGAGGTGAGTGCCCTTGTCATGGGTCCCGACCTCGAGGTGGTGGAGGAAGAGGTCCGCGTCTCCGGGACCCTCTTCCAGCTCGACGTGGAGGTCCCCGACCTGAGCGGCGCCCTGGCGGTGGAGCTGATCGCTCAGACCCGCTTTGGCCCCAAGCCCCTAGCCCAGCTCGACCTCCATATCGACGAAGAGGTCCCCGAGGCGCTCGAGACCCACTGGCCGCCCGACGAGTCGGGGCTGAGGGGCTCCGCCGAGGCCGAGGAGCTCGCGTGGCGGTTGATCAACGTGGATCGAGCGGACTACGGGCTCGATCCGGTGCCTCGCCGCCCCGAGCTGGACGCCGTGGCCCGTGGACACTCCGAGGATATGCGCGAAGCGGGCTTCTTCGGGCACACCTCGCCCACCTCGGGCACCCTCTCCGATCGGCTCGGGCGCGCGGAGCTGAAGACCATCCTCCACGCCGAGAACGTCGCCCGGAACGACACGATCTGGGACGCGGAGCAGGGGCTGATGCGCTCTCTCGGCCACCGGCGCAACATCCTCGCGGCCCGGGCCACGGAGGTGGGGATCGGCGTAGCGGAGCAGCGCCCCGGGTCGAGCCGGGAGGGGGGGGAGGGGGCGCGCACCTGGTTCCTCACCCAGGTCTTCGCTCGCCCCTCGCCCCGGATCCTCCCGGACGCGGCGCGGAGCGCCGTGGGGCGGCTCCTCGCGCGAGCCCGCCGGCGTGCGGGCGTGGGGGCGCTGCGGGTCGACGATCACCTCGAGGAGCTGGCGGATCGGGAGGCGCGGGCGGAGGCGCCGACGCCGCGAGGGGCCCTGGATCGGGCCTCCCACGCCCTGAGGCGCGGCGGCTGGGCCTCGGTGGCCACCCTCACCGAGCTCGAGGCCTTCGAGGTCCCGGAGGAGGCCGTCGACCCCAGGTACCAGCGGGTCGGCATCGGGGTCTACCAGGACGACGAGCGCCAGGGCCCGGATATCCTGGTGGTGCTGCTCCTGGGCGGCTGACGGACCCGGGCCGATCAGCCAGGCTCCGCCTCGGTCGCCGGCTCCTCGGAGCCGTCGGGGATCTCCTGCCCTGGCTCGAGGCCCAGCCAGGGGGCGAGGAAGCGCACCCCCAAGTAGAAGGGCACAGTGTCGACGAGGGCCACCACCAGCTTGAAGACGTATCCGGAGGCGATGAAGGTGAGGAGCTGCGGCCCGAGGGGGCTGTCGTCTGCGATGGGCAGGGCGCTCGCGTAGTAGTGGGTGATGAGGATCACCGCGGTGGTGTCGACGAGCTGGCTGATGAGGGTGGAGCCGTTGTTCCGCAACCAGAGGTGCTTGCCGCCCGTCAGGCGCTTCCAGAAGTGGAAGAGCCAGACATCGACGAATTGGGCGGCGAGGTAGGCCGCCATGCTCGCGGCGACCGCGCCGAAAGCGAGCAATCGCACCTCGAAGAAGACCCGCCGGGGGAAGTTGGGGGGGGGCAGGCCGGTGCCGGACTCGAGGGGGGGCTCGGGGGGCAGGGAGCCCCCGAACCAGAGGATCGCCATGACCCAGAGGTTCAGCCAGAGGCCCATCCAGACCACAGCGTTGGCGCGCCTTCTGCCGTAGAGCTCGCTGATGAAGTCGGTGCAGAGGAAGGTGATGGGATAAGGCAGCACCCCGATCGCTACGATCATCGGGAAGCGGGCGCCGAAGAGCTCGAAGCTGAGGTCGACGAAGCGGGTGATGCCGAGCAGGTTGAGCATCGCCAGGGTGCCGAGGAAGAGGCCAGAGAGCACGAGGAAGAGGCCCTCGCGGCGGCGCTGGAGCACGGCGCTCGGCACCGAAGAGGTGCTGGTCTCGGCGAACATCATGGGGTTCCGACCACCAGGCGGCGCCTCAGATAGGCCAGGTTCAAGGGGTTGAAGACGGGCTCCTCGGATAGGGCCTCGAGCCAGTTGGTCACCTTGCCGGTCTGCATGACGTTGAGCCCCTTGGTATCGATGTGCGCGCCCGGGATGTCGTGATCCGTGAAGCCGAGGCCGTTCACCTCCGCGAAGAGGCCCTCGGGCGGCGGGCCGTAGGGGACGAGGCCGAGGCTGTGGCCCATCTCGTGACAGAGGGTCGAGGCGAGGGCGAGACCGAGGAGGTCGATAGCGAGGGTCATCAGCTCGTAGCGCTCCACCACGTCGACGTCCGGCTCCGAGCCGGGATCGAAGCCGGGCTCGAGGAGCTCGGCATCCCGGGGATGGAGGCCGAAGGGGGTGCCGCCCACGGCGGGCACGAGGCCCTCGAGGAGGGCCACCCCGAGGGGCTGGCCGAGCACCTGGCGGGCGATGGCGGTGGGGAAGACCCCGAGGCCGAAGATCGTGTCGTCCTCGACCTCCTGGTTGTTCCAGTCGATGAGCGCGCGGCCCACGATGCCGTCGACCTGATCGTCGAGGTCGCCGTCCCCTCCGAGGGCGATCATGCTGAACGATACGCCGTCGAAGTCGGAGGGCGAGGGGGCGCCCGGATCCCCCTCGAAAGAGAGGACCAGCGGGACCCCATCGGGCAGGGGGTGGCCGTCCTCGCCCAGGCCGAAGATTCGGTGCGCGTGCTGCCGGACTACCGCGAGGAGGCGGGCCTTCAGCTCCGTGGTGATCGCCTCCGCCTCCGGCGCGCCGAGGCCGAGGAGGTAGAGCGCCTCCTCCAGATCCGGCACGCCGTTGCCGTCCGGCAGGTGCAGGGAGCCGACCCAGAGGCTGCCATCGGCCTCGGGGGCGGTGTGGATCTCGAAGAGGTCCCGGCTGAGGGTGACGAGCCAGGGATCGGGCACGACGAAGGGGTCGAGGTGTTGCGGCATCAAGAGGGCGTCGAACGCGACGACGCTGATGGACTCGGTGGGATCGTCTACCCCGGCGATCACCAGCTTGCACTTATTCGGCAGCCCCTCCGGCAGGGGGCGCTCTTCATCGAAGATCACGCGGCGGAGGTAGGGATTCGTGGGGTGGGCCTCGAGGTCACTGCCGTCCACCTCGATGCCGTCCGAGCAGGTCAGGATCGCGGCCTCCCAGTCCGGCTCGCCGCCGCCCGGGCTCGCGATGGCGTCCAAGGTGGTGGCCCGGGCATTGGTGCGGACGACGAAGATGTCGACGCCGCCCTCCCAAGTGTAAGGCAGGTTGCCGTTCAGCTCGGCGGGCAGCTCGTCGACGGTCAAGAGGACCTCGACGGGCCCCTCCGACCAGATAGCGCGGGGCTCGGGATTCCCGCCGCGGACGTCTGGGCCGCCGCCGGAAGCGTCGAGCACGGGAGCTCCGCCACCACCCTCCGGGTCGCCTCCGGCGGCGTCGGGATCTTCGCTGCCGCCCTCCGAGCCGCCGAGGGCGCCGTCGGGATCTCCGCCGCCGCCCTCCGGGCCGCCTTCGGCGGCGCCGGGCTCCGCGGCGTCCGCTCCCTCCGAGCAGCCGGTACCCAGGGCCAGGAGGAGAGGCAGGACGATGCTGCGTCCTCGGGGGCTCAGATCGACCTCATGCGCCCGCCGTCGACCGCCAGGCTGACGCCCCGGACGTAGCTCGCCTCCGGGCTCGCGAGGAAAGCGATGGCGGCGCCGAGCTCCTCCGGGCGGCCGAGGCGGCCCTCGGGGATCATGCCCAACCAGCCATCGAGCACCTGGTCCGGGCTGCGGCCCGTGCGCTCCGCGACCGCCTGCCGCAGGCTCCCGAGGC
>CAZEHU010000363.1:0-4218 GCA_964511605.1 uncultured Myxococcales bacterium | reverse complement strand
GGTGGCCCAGATCCTGGCGAGCTCCCAGGAGACCCTCGAGGTGCCCCAGAAGACGACCTGCGACAACGACGATCAGTGCGACCCGGACTACGAGTGCAAGCCCCTCGACGTCTTCGAGTCGGTCTGCTGGCCGCCCGAGTGCCCGATGCAGGGCTCGAGCCTCGGCTGCCCTGGCGGCCACGTCTGCCACTGCTTCCAGGAGAACAACTGCCTGTGTCAGCCGGTGGGGGATCCCGCGCTCATCGTGCACCCGCCCGTCGAGCAGTTCCGCGAGGACTACGTCTTCCTCTCGCCCGACAAGTACCTCGAGGACTTCGTCAACGTCGTCGCCCCGACGGGCGCCACCGTCACGCTCGACTCGAGCCCCCTGACCGGTGAGCTCTTCACCGCGATCCCCGGCAGCGGCTACAAGGTGACGCGGATCAAGGTCGGGGACGGGATCCACAAGGTCGTCGGCTCCGAGCCCATCGGCGTCATCGCGTATGGGTGGGATCGGGACGTGAGCTACGGATATGCCGCGGGGCTGGAGCTCGAGGAGCTCGAGTAGGCCCACGGGCCCCTCAAGGCTTGGGCATCACCGTGAAGGTCCAGGAGTGCCCGGAGGCGCTGGCCTCGACCTCGACACGATCGCCGCCGAGATCCACCCATGTGATGGTGGTCTTCTGGCCCCCGGTCGGCGTCGGGGGATCGGCCGGATCCTCCGCGGGCCTGACCGCCTCGACGATGTCCGTGCCCGAGCGAGGGACAGCCTCTCCATAGAGGACGCGGGTGTCGATGGAGGTGATCGCCCAGGTGGTGGTGCCCCTCGCCCAGTACCAGGTGCCGTCGAGGGTGACGCCCTCGTCGTCGGCGGCCTCGATGCGGTGGTTCGTCGGGTGCGTCGCCTGATCCGGCGCGACGCAGCCAGCAGCCGAGCCCGCGCACCAGCCGAAGCGATGCTCGATGTCGAGCTCCGATGTCCCGGCAGCGCAGGGCACCACAGAGGGGCCGACGAGCGCCACCCCCTCCCGCTCCAGAGCCCAGTGGAGCGTCGACCGCCCATCGCCGTCGAGCACACCGGCCGCGAGCGGCTCCTCGAGCGCCAGGGCGTTGTCGTCCGTCTTGCACGCGTCCGGCGGGTCGTAGAGCTCCTCCTCGCCGGAGGCGGCGACAGGGGCCTCACACGCGAGGGCCACACCCACCTCGCAGGGGTAGCGGAGGCAGGGCTCCGCGACGCTACAGGGCTGCTCGGCGAGCGGCGCACAGGAGCAGGCGGTCGCGAGCTCGAGCCGCACGTGCTCGGCCGCGATCGCGCTCGCTCGGGCCGAGAGGCTCGCGGCGTCGACCGCAGCCTCGGTCGCCCCGAGGTTGCCCTGATCGCAGCCGAGAGTCCCGGCGCCCACCATGCCGGTGAGGCCGAAGGCCAGCAGCGGGGCGAGCGTGGAGGCGGAAGAGCGCGGGCCGGACACGGGCGCAGGATAGGCCGCCCGGCGGGGCCCGTCGATCCGTTGACCCCTCCGCCCCGGCATGCTTGGCTGCGTCCCGATGAAGCTCTGCATCACGGGGGTCCCTGGCTGGCTGGGAAGCCGGCTCGTGGAGGTGATCGCCCAGGGGGGCTTTGGCGACGAGCGTGCACCCGAGCTGCCAGGGATCGAGGGCGTCAGCCTCTTGATCGAGAGCGGCAAGCGCCCGCCCTTGGGGCGCCCGGAGGGCACCCGCCTGAGCGTCGGCGATATCCGCGATCGCGACGCCGTGGCGGCCGCGGTGGCAGGCTGCGACGTGGTGCTCCACCTCGCCGCCATCATCCACGGCTCCTTCCGGGGCCTCAGCGAGGTGATGGCCGTCAACGCCGAGGGCACACGGATCCTCGTCGAGGAGGCCGAGGCCGCGGGATGCAAGCGCCTCGTCCTGGTGAGCTCCAATAGCGTGGCCGGGGTCTCCACCCCCCTCGGCCGGCCCTTCCGAGAGGACGATCCGCCGCTCCCCTATATGACCTATGGCCGCTCGAAGCGCCTGGCGGAGGAGCACGTCCTGCAGGCGGCCGCCTCCGGTCGCCTCGAGGGCGTCGTGCTCCGTGGCTGCTGGTACTACGGCCCCCACCAGGCCGACCGCCAGACCCGCTTCTTCGGCATGATCCGCGAGGGCCGGCCGGTGATGTTCGGCGATGGGCATAATCTACGCTCCCTGACCTACGTCGATCACCTCGTGCACGCCCTCCTCCTCGCCGCCACCCATCCCGACGTCTCCGGACAGGTGTTCTGGATCGCCGACGAGCGGCCCTACGAGACCGTGCACATCTACAACGCCATCGCCGACGCCCTCGGGGTCCCCCACCCCCGCCCCCGCAAGCTGCCCGGCATCATCTCGAAGGTCTGCGCCCTCGCGGACGCGGTGCTCCAGGATCTCGGCCTCTACTGGACCGAGGTGCACGTGGCCGGCGAGATGGCAGAGGACATCGCCTGCAGCGTGGAGCGAGCGAGGAGCGAGCTCGGCTATCGCCCCTGGATGACCCTCGACGAGGGCATGCAGCGCTCGGTGGACTGGTGTCGCGCCCAGGGCCTGATCTGAGGGAGCCCGTCCCCGACGCCACGCTGCCGGAGGGGGAGGGCCGGCGGGCCGTCGTGACCGGCGCCTCGGGCTTCATCGGCACCCACCTCGTCCACACCCTGGCCCGGGCCGGCTGGCGGGTCATCGGCCACGACCGCCACCCTCCGATCGAGCCGCTGCCCACCGAGCGCTTCTTCCTCGCCGACCTCCGGGATGGCTACACCCTCGCCGAGGCCCTCTGGGGCGCGGACGTCGTCTTCCACCTCGCCGCGATCCCGGCCATCGCGCGACGCTCGGAGGCGGACTACCGCGCGATCAACAGCGAGGGCACCGAGCTCGTCCTGCGCATGGCCCGCCGCGGCGGCGCCCGCTCGGTGGTCCACGTGTCCACCTCGACGGTCTACGGCGTGCCGGAGACGTGCCCGATCCCGGAGGACCACCCCCTCCGACCCGGCTGTGAGTACAGCCGCTCGAAGCTCGAGGCGGAGCGCCACTGTGCCCGCCATGCCCGTCAGGGCCTCGATGTGACGATCCTCCGCCCCCGCGTGGTGGTGGGCCCGGGCCGCGCGGGCATCTTCGGGCTCTACTTCGTGCTCCTCGACCTCGGCCTGCCGGCCCCGCTGCCTGCCTCCGGCAGGACCCGCTTCCAGTTCACGCACGTCGCCGACCTCTGCCGGGCCTGCCTGCTCGCCGCCGACGCCCACGAGGGCTCCGGCTCCCTCGCGATCTACAACGTAGGCTGCGATGTCCCGGAGCCCAACGGCTCGGACTTCCGCCGGCTGCGGGATCATATGGGCTCCTCCACCCTCTTCATCCCTTTCCCCCAGGGCACCGGCGGCCCCCTCTTGATGGCGCTCCACCCCCTGGGGATCCTCCCGGTCGTGCCCGAGCAGATCCAGATCCTGGCGGTGGACTTCGTGCTCGACACAGGGCGCATCGACGAGGCCCTCGGCTTCCGGCCGGCGCACGACAACAGCCAGGGGCTCTGTGATGCCTGGGATTGGTGGAGCCAGCGCCGAGGTCCGGCCGGGGTGGCGGATCTGGCCCGGTGGTGGAGGCCACGGCACCAGGGCCTCCTCCAGCGCCGCGGGGAGGGCTGAGCCCCCATGTGCGGGATCGTCGGGCTCTTGGAGTCCCCTCGGGCGCCGTCCGGGGCGGGGCCAGCCCTGTACGATCGCCTCGATCCCATGCTCGATGCCCTGGCGCATCGCGGACCGGATGGCCGCGGAGCGTACGTCGCTCCCGGGGGGCACGCCGCCCTCGGCGCGACCCGCCTGGCCATCGTCGACGTGGCCCACGGCGCCCAGCCCCTGATCCTGCCCGCGGATGCTGATGGAAGTGGGCGCGTGACCCTGGTGGCCAACGCGGAGATCTACGGCTACCGGAGCCTCCGCCGCCGCCTTGAGGCCGATGGGGCCCGCTTTCAGACCGACGTGGACATCGAGGTGATCGCCCACGGCTACCGCCGCTGGGGTGTGGACGTGGTGGAGCACCTCGACGGCTTCTTCGCTTTCGCCCTCTGGGATGAGCCCCGCCGCCGCCTGTTGTTGGCCCGCGATCGCGCCGGCATCGCCCCCCTGGTCTACACCCGCCAGCCCGCGCCCGGCGGCGAGCGCCTCGCCTTCGCCAGCGAAGCCAAGGCCCTGTTGGCCGATCCGCGGACCCCGCGAGACCTCGATCCCTCCGCTTTCG
>CAZEHU010000362.1:0-4221 GCA_964511605.1 uncultured Myxococcales bacterium | reverse complement strand
GACCGACGAGGACTTCGTGCAGGAGCCCACGAGCTGCGGCGTCGGCGCCTGCGCCGCCACCGGAGAGACCACCTGCGTGGCCGGGACTCCGGGCGATACCTGCTCACCAGGAACACCCGCCGACGACGACGCTACCTGTGATGGCCTCGACGACGACTGCAGCGGCGAGACCGACGAGGACTTCGTGCAGGAGCCCACGAGCTGCGGCGTCGGCGCCTGCGCCTCCACCGGAGAGACCACTTGCGTGGCGGGGACGCCCGGCGATACCTGCACCCCGGGCTCGCCGGCCGAGGACGACCGAACCTGCGACGGGATCGACGATGACTGCGACGGGGAGACCGACGAGGACATCCTGGTTCGCTACCGCATGGAAGACGCCCCCAACCTGGGCGAGACGATCATCGAGGGCTCGAACGGCCACGCCTTCATCACTTTCGCCTTCTACGACGGAGATCCAGAGCTCGCCGCCCTCTGGGGCTTCGGCGGCAGCGAGGCCTGGTTCGAGTGGTACTCGGACGGGACGGCCCGCATGTACGGCACCATCTACCCCTTCATCGGAGGCTACGGCGCCCAGGATCCCTGGTACTTCGACTGGCCGCTCGTGCACAAGGGCCAGGGCCCGCAGGGCGAGGGGCCCATCGGGCCCCTGAAGCAGCTCAAGCAGGGCCTGCAGCCGGACAGCATCACCGACCTCTGGCACTACTTCGACTTCGCCGGGCCCACCGTGATGTTCAACCTGGTGGACCCGGACGACTTCGCCGTCATCTCCGACTACATCGATACCGAGGGCACCTACTGGCCGATCCAGCTCGGCGTGGGAGCCAACGGCATGAACACCCACTTCGGCGCCTCGGGCTGGTTCATCTACCAGCGCTCCCTGCCCCCCGCGGGCGGCACAGGCGCCGACCTAGGCGACTTCAACGTCGATCTGAGCGAGGAGGTCTGCCCCTGAGGCAGAGCCCGTGGAGCGCGTCGCCGATCGGCGCCCAGGGCGCCGGTCGGCGACAGGCTCCTACCGCTCCGGCGCCGCGGCCGCCTGCGCGGGCGGTCCGCCGCCCGGGGGCGGCAGCGTCGCTGCCTCCGCGTCGTCTCCACGCAGGTACCTCCAGGCAGGCCACGCTTTCACCTGGATGTAGTGCCGCACGCGGGTGTTGACCAGCAGGGCGATGATGCAAGTGGAGAAGAGGCACCAGACCGCCGGGCGCTCGTTGACGTCGGTGGTGGTGAGGCCGGCGAGGAAGGGGCCCACCACGTAGTGGTAGCCCGACCACTTCCAGGAGCCATAGAGGACCGGGAGGATGAAGGCGGAGCCGATGTACCAGGTCCAGCCCTCGTTGAAGCCGTTGAGGAGGACGTTCCAGCCGATATGCCACTCGCCTCGATAGGCGCAGGTGCTCACATGGCTGCAGAGGGGACCACCGAGCGCGCAGCGGCCCATCAGCTCGTACTCGGGGATGAGCCGCGCGAGGCAGCCCACCGCCGCCACGCCGCATATCAAGTACACCCACTTCGAGACCCGTCTCTTCACCGCCGGATCGACGAATTCCATGCCCAGCATGTTGATGAAGAAGGGCTGAAAGGAGATGTGGGCGATCGCCAGGTAGGTGAACAGGGCGTTGTAGGTATTGCCGCACTCGCCGACCACCGTGTACGTGACCGCCTGCAGCCCCTCCATCAGCACGAAGTAGGCAGTGGGGAGGTAGACCTCCTTGGGCTCGCCGCGCTTCTTCAGGTAGTAGGCGCTCGTCAGGCCACCGACGGCGATGGCCGCGCTCGCTTCGCCACTCCAACACATGGGCGCACCTCTCGTCGGGGCCAGGGACCAAGGCGTTGTGACGTCCCCGGAGGCCCGCGTCAAGGGCTGCGTTTACACTTTGTTTACAATTCCCCTCAGCGACCGAGCAGGGCAAGCGGGAAGTTGCGTCCGGTGCCGTGGTCACCGGGTATTGGGGCCGAGCTGGAGCGCGAGCTCCATGCCCCGCGCCTCCGCATCGGGCCCGCCCGCAAGGGGGAGCACGGCTACGGCCCAGGGTGCGGCGAGCCGCGCGGGGCCCCGCTGCCTCCTGGTCCTCCGACCACCGGATCTGCTCACCCCGCCCTCCCGCGCCACCGCGCGATAGCATACGCTCCCGTGGTGGAGGTGAGCACCCTGGAGGGCGCCGCGGGGCGACCCACGAGCCCACCGGAGGCCAAGGGACGGCGGGGCCGGGGCGCACGGCTCCGCCTGATGGCCTCCCTAGGGCGCTGGCTCGGCCCCTGGGCCAACGAGCGTGAGGCGCCCTCTGCGCGCCGCGAGGAGCTGACGATCCCCCCCCGGGAGCGCGGCGAGCGGCCCCTCCGCGCCTGGCACTACCTGCCCCCAACAGGGCCCGCCCGAGGAGCCCTCTTCCTCATCCCCGGCTTCGGCTGGCAGGGCCCGGCCGATCCCCGCATGGTGCGCTTCGCTCGCGTCCTCGGACACGCTGGCCTGAGCGTCCTGACCCCATTCCTGCCAGACCCGATGGCCCTCCAGCTCGATCCCCGCTCCCGGGGCGATACCCTGAGGGCCTTCGACTTCATGGTGGACCGCCGCCTCGCCCCCCCCGGCGTGGCCCCAGGCGCCATGACGATCTCCTTCGGGTCCCTGCTCGGCATCCACCTCGCGGCGGAGCGGCCCGAGGCCCTGGGGGGCTTGATCCTGTTTGGCGGCTTCCACAGCCTCGAGGTCGCCATGCGCTTCTCGCTGACCGGCAAGGCCCCCGGGCAACCGGAGGTTCCCTACGATCCCCTCAACCGCCCGGTCGTCTTCCTCAACCTCCTCGACGTCCTGCCGGAGGCCGCCCGCGACGTGGCGGCGGCATGGCGCAGCTTCGTCGAGCGCACCTGGATAGACCCCGAGATGAAGCAGGAGGCCCGCTGGCGGCCGGTGGCCGAGGCCATCGCCGCCGAGCTGCCCGACGCGCAGCGCACCCTCTTCCTGCAGGGGGTCGGTGCGCTGGAGGGCGGCGTCGAGCTGGCGGAGGCGGCCTTCGCCCGCCTCGACCTCGAGGGGAGCTGGATGGACCCCCGGCCAGACCTGGCGCGGATCCAATGCTCGACCTGGATCGTGCACGGCCGAGACGACGACGTGATCCCTATCACCGAGGCCCACGCCATTGCGCGGGACATGGCCGGGGGCGCGCGCTGTGAGACCCTGATCACCGGCCTCTATGGGCACGCGGCCAAGGACGATGGCGAACCCGGGGCCGGCCCCCTGGCTATGCTCCGGGAGGGGCGGACGATGCTCGGCGTCCTCAGAGGCATGGTCGACGCCACGACCCACCTGCCCCGGCAGGGGGCCGCCCCATGACGCCACCACAGCCGAGGAGCACACGATGAGCGCCGGCCGAGTGGGCTGGGTCGACCTCGGAGGGCGGACCGACGTCCGCCGCACCACGGGCCCGCTGCAGGTGGGCCCCCACGATCCGTGCATGCGGGTCGGGCCCGGCACCATCGAGGCGGCCTACGAGGGGACCCTGGGTCCCTTCGCGATGCGCGTGGAGGTGGTTCAAGACGGCCTCCGCGCCCGTGTGGAGGCCTGGGGCGAGGGTGCGGAGGAGGCCGAGGGTATCGCCGCGGGGCTGCTCGGCACCACCGACACGCCCGAGGACCTCGAGCCTCTGGTCCGCCACCACGCCCAAGTGCGCCAGTGGTACCGGGAGCTCCGGGGCGCTCGGCTGGCGCTGGCGCCGCGCATCCTGCCGACCCTCGTGGGCGCCATTGTCCACCAGCTCGTGCCTTGGCAGGAGGCGGCTCGTGCCTGGCGCCGGCTCCACGAGCGCTATGGCCAACAGGCTCCTGGCCCTCTGGGGCTGCGGCTTCCCCTCGACGCCCGGACGCTCGGACGCCTGTCCCGCTCCCACCTCATCGAGGCCGGCGCCCTCGGAAAGCAGGCCCAGACGATCCACCACGCCGCCCTCGCCTGGCGCCGAGTCGAGGGGACGCGCCCCCTCCCCGGCGACGAGTCCCTGGCGCTCCTGCAGAAGATCCGGGGTGTCGGCCCCTGGACGGCCGGTGTGGTGGCCCTCCACGCGCTCGGCCACGCGGATGCCCTGCCCCTCGGCGACTACCACCTCCCACACGACGTGGCCTGGGCCCTCGCTCGCGAGCCGCGCGGCACCGAAGAGCGAATGCTGGAGCTCCTGGCGCCCTTCGCCGGCCAGCGTGGCCGGGTCGTCGGTCTGCTGCGCGCTCTGGGTCCAC
>CAZEHU010000361.1:0-4223 GCA_964511605.1 uncultured Myxococcales bacterium | reverse complement strand
GTCGATGGCGAAGCGGTCCAAGACCGTGGGGGTGCCGTTGACCTCGGCGGGATCGGCGCGGCGTCGAGCGCTGCCGTGGCTCGCGCCGCCGCCTCCGGAGGCGCTGGAGCGCGATCCAGCGACGGTCTCCCCGCTCGGGCCCGGCGAGCTGCCGTGGCCGCCGCTGGCTCCGCCGCCGGTGGTCGGGCGGCCGCCGGTCTCTGGGCTGGAGACCCGGCGCCCGGCGAGGACGATGCGCTCCGCGAGGGCACCGGCGGCGGTCAGCGCCGTGTGGGCGCGGGTGCCGGGCACGTAGGCGAGCGCGGCCAGCAGGTGGCCGGTGCCGGTACAGGGAGCGCCCTCGGCGCGGGCATTGGCGCGGGCCTGATCGAAGACCCGCACGAGGGAGGGGTGGATCACCACCCGGTGGGCGTCCCCGTGGACGCGGGGCAGGGACTGGAGCTCGTCGGAGACCGCCCGATGCAGCGTCGCGGCCTGGGTGCCCAGGTAGCTGAAGATGTAGTGGGCGTGGGTATCCCGGCTCTCGAGCAGGGTGAGCAGCACCTGCTCGGAGACGAGCTGCGGGTGGCCCTCCGAGCGTGCGATCTCGTTGGCCTGCTCGACGACCGCGCGGGCCTGATCCGAGTAGTCGTCGAAGCGCACGCGACCTCCTCCGGGGCTGTGGGTTCCGGCGCGGCCGGCCCCCGACGAAGGAGGCTACTCCTTCGCCTGCTGCTTGGTCTTCAGGAAGGCGACGCGGGTCTGGTAGAGCACGCCGGAGAGGAGCTCGGCCTCCTCGCTCGTGAGGTTCCCGCGGGTCTTGGCCTCCAACATGACCAGGATGCCGATCGTATGCTCGGCGAGGCCCAGATCGACGCCCGCGCCGCCCACGTCGTCGCCATGGGGATCGAGTCCGAGGTGCAGCAGCACGTTGGACCCGAGGGAGATCACGAAGGTGGACAGGTCGGTGGGGCCGAGGCGTCCCGGGCCCTCGCCCATCGGCTCGTCGACCGCCACGCCCCCTAGCCCCTGGAGGCGCTCGCGCGCGCGCCCTCGGCGTGGTCGTCGGCCTCGGGGTCGAAGTACTCGGCCTGATCGGCGACGTCCGGTAGCTCCTCGAGCATCTCGTCCACGTTCTCGTGGGAGATGAACCCCTTGGCGAGCTTGCGACGGATGATGCGGATATCGGTATCGAGGTCCTGCTTCATCTTGGATCTCCTCCAGCCAGCCGGGGGCGGTGGTGACTACCGGGGTGCGGGGGGTGTGTCAAGACGCGCGCGCATATGCGCGCCGGCCCGGCGGCGGAGGAGCAGGAAAGCGAGAACGAAGCCGAGCAGGAGCTGGAGCGGTAGGCCATCGGCCGGAGGCGCTCCCTGAGCGGCGCAGCCCTCGCTCGATGGGGGGGTCCGTTCGAGGAGCTCTTGCCGTCCCAACCGCTGCCGGATGGCGATGAGCCGCCCGAGCCTGGGGAGCCGCCGGAGGTCCCGCCGGATCCCTCACAGGGCATCGGGATCAGCCAGGTCTCCACCACCTCGACGGTATCCTGGACCCGCCACGACCAGGGCATCATGTCGAGCTCGAGCACGAGAGGGGGCTCCTCGTCGATCTCGAGCGCGAAGTGGGAGAGGACGTCTCCGAGGCTCGCCAGCGCCTGGACGGTGGCGCTGGAGCGGTCGGGCGGCGCGGCGAAGTCGACGTCGACCCCCGGCAGGACGACAGCCGAGGGTCCAATCGTCCAGACGTCCATCGTGGCGCTCGGCGCCGTGGGGTTCCAGCCGATGCGCGCGGGGATCGCCGGCTGCCCGCCATCGTCGTAGGTGATGCCGAGGGGATCGAGCATCTGGGATCCCACAACTGGCGTCATCTCAGAGACGCGGACAGCTACGAACCACGAACCCTCGGCGGCGTAGGCCTCGAGCACCGGGATGTCGACGTCGCGCACCACGAATCCGTGCTCGCCGAGCCAGGAGGTGAAGGCGCCGGGCATCGAGGCGTCGATGAGCGCCACCTCGTAGTTCCCGAGGGGCGCGGTCCACGAAAGGGATCTCGGGTCCCGCCCACGGCGCGGAGGCCGAGCCGATGGCGCCTGCGACGCCTATCGGTAACAGAACCTCCGGGGGCGGCTCCAGTTCTCAGGGCCCCGTGTTCGCGTCAAGCGCGACCTCTGGGAGGACTCGAGCCCCGAATCGCCGGGCGTGGCCCCTTTCCGGGATCGCGCCCGTTCCCGAGGAGCGCGTACTCGATGAGGAAGTCCGGCTTGCTCGCCTCTTGTTGCTCGCCGGGTTGACCCCTGCGACCCCGGTATCCCCGCAGCGTTGACCTCTTAGGCTCGCGCCCCGGAGCCCCCGCTGCCGTGCATCGACCTTGCGAGGGCGAGCTCGACGGGTCCCGTGGTTCTCGCACTGGATCCGGTTCCATCGAAGTCGTTGAAATCACAGGGAGGCCCCGTTTCCCGGGTCAGCGACAGGGGCGCCTCCAGCGAGGTGCGAGTACGGGATTTCAAGCACTTACGAACCACTGACCCAAACGGGGCTATGGATCTGGAACGAGTGGGGTTCTCGAGAGTGGAGGCGCCTTCCGTGCTCGGCCGGGTGCGTCAGGCACCGTTGTCGTGTATCCGTCGCGGGTATATCGGCCGTCGGGCGTGCAGTTCACGATCGTCGCTGTGTCCAGGGAAGGTCCGGGCATCACGGCGCATGAGTTCGCGCCGGAGCTGGTATCTCCCCCGTCCCCGGGTTACCTCGATTCCCAGCAGAACCTCCGCATCGACCCCATCTCCGTGGACGAGGCCTGGATGGTGCTCGGGGGAGGCCCCGGGTGGGGGGATGCTCCCAACTGGTTGCGCTCGGCCGGGGTGTGGCGGGGGAGGTTCGAGACTGCAAACGCCGAGGCGGTTCTCACGCACGACGACCTCGACTTCGAGGCTCGCGCCGGCGAGCGCGGGTGGGCGTCCGGGAGACCCGCGCTGGGAGACCTGGCTCGGTCCCAGCGACGCAAGCTATAGGGGGTGGCAGGACAAGGTGCCCATGGAGCAAGGGTGCAATCACGTCGGCGAGGGGGGCTGCTACCGCGGCACGAGCTCCACGCTCTGGCTCGATACGAGCTCGGCGGGCATCATCGCCGCGGGCTACCTCCCCGGCGGCCCGCTCGAGAGCTACGCGCCCGAGGCGCCGCGCTTGACCCTTCTCGGCGCCGAAGACGGCGAGGTGATCGGCGACTTCGCCTGCACCATCGTGGACTCCCAGGGGGAGGTCGTCGACGCCTTCGCCATCGGGGCCTGGGAGCTCGAGGATGGGGGCATCCGCGCCATCATCGTGGCCTATCAGGTCGCGGACGAGGCGAACCTCCTCCATGTCCTCGATTTCGACGATCCCTGGGAACCCGCCCAGTGAGAGGCGCGCCGGTTGTCAAGCACCTGCCGCCGCGGAAGCTCAAAGCCAGGAGGCCCCGCGCCCTGGAGCCTCCGCCGGAGGCCTTGCGGATCCCAGCCCGTGTTCCGCGATCCAGGCCCCGATCGTCGCCCAGTGGGCCCCGGGATCCGGCGGCATGTCGTTGTGGTGGCAGGCGTAGGGGACGAACCGCACGCGCCTCCCCGCGGCCGCGAGGGCCTCGCTATGCTCGAAGGGGATCACCTCGTCCTCGGTGCCGTGGAAGAGCAACAGGGGGCGTTCGAGGCGGCGTACGACGCCGAGGTTGTCGAAGGGATCCCGCACCAGGAAGCCAGGAGCGAGGCGCCGGCGCGCCATGGGCTCGAGGGAGGTGAAGGTCGACTCGAGCAGGAGGCCCGCCGGGGGGTGGCGCGCCGCCAGGCCACACGCGACCCCGCCGCCCAGCGAGCGGCCGTGATAGACGATGCGCGATTCGTCCACGTCGCCGCGCTCGAGCAGGCGCGCCCGCCAGCGCGAGGCATCTCCCACGAGCTTCTCCTCCGAGGGGCTGCCGGAGGAGCGACTGTAGCCGCGATACTCGAGGATCAGCGCGTGGAATCCCAGGCGCCGCCAGGCGTCGCCCCGGTGCACTACGTGATCTGCGAGGGTCCCGTTGCCGTGCATGTAGATCGCGGCGGGCGCGGGGTTCGCTGGAGAGGCCCCCGAGACCGGCAGGAAGAGCGCCTCCACGGGCCCCTCGTCGGTATCGAGGGTCCAGACCTCAAGCCCATCGGACGGGGGCGGCTGAGCCGGCGCCGGCAGCCGCGTGCCAGGGAAGATAATCTGCCGCTGGAGGAGGAAGAGCAGCACGAGCCA
>CAZEHU010000360.1:803-4229 GCA_964511605.1 uncultured Myxococcales bacterium | reverse complement strand
GTCGGCTTGGGACGCACCCGGTCCGGGTTCAGGTTCGGGGCGGGCGCCGGCGCCTTCTTGGAGGCCGCGCCAGCCGCCGGTGCTCTGTCGGCGGGCGGAACAGGAGCCTCTGCGGGAGCGTTGGGCGGAGCGCTGACCGGGACCGCTGGAGGCGCAGACGCGGTCGTGGCGGAGCTCGGTGCGGCGGGCGCGGCCTTGGCCGGATCCGGCGACGGAGGCTTCGCCTCCGAGGCCGCTCGGGGCACAGCAGGCGGCGGCTTCGCAGGTCTTGGCGACGGAGGCTCTGCCTCCGAGGCCGCGGGCGCCATCCGAGAGTCGACGCTCTCCCCGGTGGCCTGATCGCCCGATGCCCAGGGCTGCCACGCTGCCACACCGATGGCCACGAGGGCGGCGGCGGCGAGCCCGATCACCTTGGCATGGCCGCCGCCGGCCGCGCCACCGGCCAGCATCTGCTGCGCGGCGTTCGTATCGAAGGCCTCCGGGACACCCTCCCGGGCGGACGGAGCCGCCAGCGCATCGACGGTGGGCGCGGAGACCAGGGACTCCACCGCGTCCTCGGTGGTCCTCGCCTGCGCGTCCTGGTGGGGGGTGATTCGATCCCCGACGGGCGACATGCCGACGCTCTCCGGGACCTTGCTGTGTTCAGCAAGCGCAGCCTTGAGGTCCTCGGAGAACTCCTGGGCGGACTGGGGACGATCCTCGGCCTTCTTGGCCAAGCAGCGCTGGAGGAAGTCGTCCACCGCCCTCGGGATCCGAGTCTCCGGGGAGGACTCGAGGATCCGCGGCGGCGCCTTGTTGAGGTGCGCCAGCATGATCTTCATGGCGGTGTCGCCCTCGAAGGGCGGCCTGCCGCTGAGCATCTCGTAGAGGGCCACACCGAGGGCGTAGAGGTCGCTCGGAGGCACCGCGTCGCCGCCCATCACCCGCTCGGGCGGCATGTAGGCAGGGGTGCCACAGATCATGCCGGTCTGGGTCACCGACTCCAGGTTCTCGTCGCCTGCCAGCTTGGCGATCCCGAAGTCGAGGACCTTCGCGATCGCCGGGCTGCGCCCATTCGGATCGTTCTGCAGGAAGATGTTCTCGGGCTTGATGTCCCGGTGGAGGATGCCCGCTCGGTGGGCCTCCTCGAGGGAGTGGCAGGCCTGACAGATCACCTCGACGGCCCGCTCCACCGGCATCGATCCCTTGCGCTTGAGCAGGCCCTTGATGTCCTCTCCGTCGAGGAGCTCCATCGTGTAGTACAGGGCCCCCTCGTAGACGCCGAAGTCATAGAGCGTGACCGTGTGCGGGCTCGTGAGCTGCGCGATCGCCTTGGCCTCGGTGAGAAAGCGCGCCACGGCGGTCTCGTCGCGGGCGAACTCCTTGTTGAGGACCTTGAGCGCCAACTGGCGGCCGATGATGTCCTGCTCGGCGGCGTACACCACCCCCATGCCGCCTGCGCCGAGCTGGCGGAGGATCTTGTAGCGCCCGTCGACCTTCTTGCCGGTGAGATCGCTGTTGTCGTCGATCTCGACGAGCTTGGTGCCGTCGATGGGGCACAGGTCGTCACCATCCTCGACAGCGACCTTGGTGGAACAGGTGGGGCAGTAGCGCTGCACGTCGCCGGGAGCGTAGGACAGCGGGGCGGCTGCCACAAGGCATGGAGTGCGCGCGGCAACCGCCCGAGGTTCGCTCCACGGTCGCGCGGGTGGGGGAGAGCGCTGGGGAGGGATCGCCGGGACGCTTCCAGCGTGGTTGTGGCGCATCGACGTCGGCGTCGACCGGCCACGCGCTCCTAGAAGATGCCCAGCGCGTACACACGCCCGCTATTCGCCTGCGCGTAGACCGTCCCCCAGCTCACGTGGGGCGTCGCGGTGAAGCCGTACAGGTCGTCGTAGCGAAGGGCCGTTCGGCCGGTCGCCCGATCGACCACCAGCATCGTGGTCTCGAGGGGGACCACCAGCCAGCGGGAGCTGAGGCCCGGGGTGTGGGCCACCCCCTCGAGGGAGCGGGCGGTCCAGAGGGCCTCGCCGGAGGCGCCCTCGACGGCGGTCAGGGTGCCGTTCGCTCGGGGGACGTAGAGCACGCCGTCGAGCGTGGCGGGGGTGCCGAAGCCCTCACCCTCGAGGGTCCAGCGCTCCTCGCCCGTGGCGGCGTCCACCGCCAGCAGGCCGAAGCGATAGCCGGCCACGACGATCAGGCCGTCGACGGCCACGGGGGTCGTATCGATGTCGACGAACTCGATCTCGCCGCGCGAGAAGTCCACCGACCACATCGTCGCCCCATCGAGGGTCGCGTAGGCGGCCAGGTAGCCATCGCTGAAGCCGGTCACGACGCTCTCGCCACTGACCAGCGCGCCGGCCTGGCCCGTGACGGTGAAGCGGCCGAGGTGGGGTCGCGAGCGCTCCCAGAGGCGGCCGCCATCCTCGATGCTCAGGGCGGAGATGCGGTTGTCCGCGCTGGTCACGAAGACCCGGCCTCCGTCCACAACCGGCGCCGAGGCGATCCCGCCACGCCCCACGGGCGCCGACGTCCAGATCGAGCGACCCGTACGCGCGTGCAGCCGGTAGACCCGGCCGTCCTGGCTGCCGACGAGCACATCCTCGCCGACCTGCAGCGGCGGCGAGGTATTGGGCCCGAGGGTCTTGACGCTCCAGAGGATCCGACCGTCGGCCTCGCTCAGCCCACGGACGTGGCGATCCCTCGAGGGCACCACGACCACCCCCCACTCGCCCTCCGCGGCGGGGACGTGCAGGGGGGCTCCGAGCTCCTTGGGCCGATAGACGAAGGGCTCGGGCTCGTACATCGACTCCGCCCAGTCCAACCCCAGGATCCGCGGCGGCGGATCGTCGAGGGGGACGAAGACATTGCACGCCGACGGCGCTGCTACGAGCGCCACCAGGGCCACCACTCGGAGGGACATGGCGCGGGCCGGGGCCGGGAGCTTCAGGACAGGAGCTCGCTCAGTTCAGCAGCGCCAGCCGGGACTCGATCTCGGCGTGGGTGTAGGGCGTGCCGAAGGCCGCGCCCAACAGATCACCGGGGGTCGCGGCCGGCCGCGGGGGCAGCTCCGCTTTGGCCCGGGTGTACGCCTCCTTCGCCGCCGCGGCGTCGCCGCCATCATGGGCGAGGGGGTTGTCGAGATCGCCGATGGCGAGGAGCGCCAGGCCGCGCATCAGGCCCGTCCCCAGCTCGGTGACCTTGGTATACGCGGCCTTCGCACCCTCCCGGTCGCCAGCCCTCTCTTTGGCCTGAGCGATGGCCATCCAGGCCACCGGCGCGAGCGACGAGTCGCCCTTGTCGGCGATCCACGCCTCGAGCGTCGCGGCGCCGCCGTCTTCGAGGGCCGCCTTGAGGAAGGTCGCGGCCTCCGCCTGCTCGCTGCCGGCATCCTCCTCGAGGCGCGCGTCGAGCGCGAGGTCGTACTGGGAGTCGCGGCGCAGGGCG
>CAZEHU010000360.1:0-793 GCA_964511605.1 uncultured Myxococcales bacterium | reverse complement strand
CCGCCCGATGGCCGCCGCGCGCGCCTTGTCGACGCTCACGAAGCTCTCGGGCTCCGCCCCGCCGGGGAGCTGGATGGTGGCCGGCTGATCCCCGATGGGGGCCATCAGCGGGGCGAGGGCGTCGCGAAGCTGATCGGCCCGATCCTGCTCTGCGCTCCGGCTCACCGCACCGGTGATGGAGAAAGCGGCGCCGATGACGAGGAGCGCACCCGCGCCCACCACCATCTGCTTCCAGTATTTCTCGATGGAGTCCCACAGGCCCTTGAGCTTGATCTGCACCTCATCGGGCTGCTGCAGCTCCTTCTTGGACATCCGCTTCGGACGCTTCGCCATGGATCCTCCGTCGGGCGGTCGCGAGGGGGCGCGGACTATGGAGGCGCCGCCCCGGGAGTGTCAACGCTTCTCGGGCCTTCCGGGGCCCGGGGGCTCAACGCCGCAGCCGGAAGAGGGTGACCTCGCGCCGGCCTCCGATGGTGCCGTCGTGGGGCGGACCCTCGAGGGTGGCCCGCGCGAGCACCTCCCACGCCCCGGCGTCCCGGACCTCGCGGCAGCGCGGCTCAGCCCCTTCGGACACAGGGCGGTCGTCGAAGCAGCCCATGCCCTCGTAGTAGAGGATCGGGACCCCCTCCGGGGCCTCCTCGGGCAGCGAGCGCCTGACCTGGAGCGTGGGACGCAGGGCCCCGTCCTTCCAGCGCCGGGCCAGCCGCCCGATGCGGGGCCCCATGGGCTCCACCACGATGCCGCCGGCGTCGATGGCGGCCTCCACCTCGGCCGAGGTCCGAAGGAACGTGAA
>CAZEHU010000359.1:0-4238 GCA_964511605.1 uncultured Myxococcales bacterium | reverse complement strand
CGGACGGGACGAAGGCGCGGGGGGAGGCCCTCGACCGGGCCCTCACCCTGCTCGGCGGTGCCGCCGACGGCCTGGGCCAGCGCGTCGAGGTGCACCACCTCTTCGGTTTCCTCCTCCACCAGCGCTCGCTCGAGCACGGGGATCGGGACGACCTGCTGGCGGCCCACACCCACGATCTCCTCGCCCTCGACCTGGCACGGGGCAACCCGCGCTACCGCGCGCGCCTGCTCCAGCACCTGGGCGCCCTCCAGGCCTCGGCCGGCAACCACCACCTCGCGCTCCGTCGACTCCGAGAGCGTGAGGCGCTGCCCTTCATCGATGCGGACAGCGAGCTCTCCTTCCTGGTCACGATGGCTCGGAGCCTCTTCCACGTGGGACAGGAGGCCCGTGGCGCCGAGGTCGCCCGCCGGGCCCTGGCGCTGGTCGAGGCCGACCCCTCTCTGGCACGCTTCGGTCCCCTCGTCCTCGACCGTGCGGCGCTCTACCACTACGCCGCGGGGGAGGGCGCTCGAGCCCTGGCGCTCTACGATGCCCTGGGCGAGGCCCGCGCACCCCCGGGGGCCGGCGGCTCCCCCCCGATGCCGGCGGGGGAGCCGTGGAAGCTGGACCTGGGCCGCGCAGCATCGGCCCTCGCGGCGGGTGATCCAGCCCGTGCCCTCGTGGCGGTGGGCGCGGCGCGGCTCCTCGCCCCCAGCAGCGAGGACGTGCACATCCTGCTCGAGGGCCTCGAGGCCCAGGCCGCGAGGGAGCTCGGCCAGCACGATCGGGCCGCGGAGATCGCGGCTCGCCGGCACGAGCGCCTGCTCGCGCGCTTCGGGCGCCGGGACCTGGACGGAGACCTGGAGGAGCTCGCCCAGAGCCACTACCACCGCGCCCGGGACGCTGTGGCCAGCGGAGCGATCGACCGAGCGCTCCCCCACCTGGCAGAGGGTCGGGCCCTCGCGGAGCGCTACGAGGAGCGGACCGGCAGGCCCACCAGCGAGGTGCGCCGCCGGCTGCTCCACGCCGCGGTCGAGCTCATCCTCGAGGGGGGCGTCGACCCCGAAGCTCTTGGTTGGGACCTGCGTGCGGAGCTCGCCCGCACCTATGAGGTGCTCTGCGCCCACCGCAGCCCCGGGAGCGCGGCGGATCGATTCCTCTTCGGGGCCTGGCTCAGCCTCTTCGACGAGATGTGAGAGGGGGGTGATTCCATTCTCCAGGTCCCCTCGGCATACTCTCGCGGCCGGGGCCACGAAGGGCCACGAAGGGCCGAAACGGAGGCAACATGCGCGGGCCGAACGGACGAACGACACGACGGATGGCGAAGCTGCTCCTGGCGGCGGCGCTCCTGGCGTGGGGTTGTGACGAGGGCACAGAGGAGCCCGCGAGCGGCACCGCGACCGGCGGCGACGCGGCGCAAGGGGGTGACACCTCCGAGACCGCAGGCACCGAGACCGCAGACACCGCCGGCGGCGAGAGCGATGGCGCCGCCGAGGGGGTCGTGGCGACGTTCACCAGCCTCTACGGGGACTACTTCCAGGAGTGCGTGGACTGCCACAGCCCGGACGGCGTGGGCCACACCGACGACACCGAGGCCACGCTCGACTTCACCTCGAGGGAGACGGCCTACGCCACGATCTCCGGCACCGCGTCCGGCCTCGTCGGCAACCAAGAGGGCTGCAATGGCACGCCCTTCCTGGGCGCCACCGCCGCGGAGAGCCTGATCTACGCGGTCCTCGACGAGGACACCCGAGCGGCCTTCGACCTGCCCGATCACGTGGACTGCAACGTGGACTCGATCAGCGACGAGACCGTGAAGGTCGGGTCCGAGCCTACCGAGGAGTTCATGGCCGCCCTCGCGACGTGGATCGACGCGGGGGCCGCGGACGACTGAGCGAGAGGGGGGGCTAGCCCGTCCTCTGCGCCTCGCACATCTACGCGGCCCTGGGCGGCGCTGCGGAGCCGCTGCCCCGCTCCAAGAGCTGGTTCGGCACCAGGACCACGAAGTCCCGCGCGACCTCCTCGCCTCCGGCCGCGAGGAGGCGCGTGCCGAGCGGAGAGTGCGTCCGCTCCACGTGCCTCTCGAGCATCCAGCGGACCTCCACGAGGTCCTCGGCCGCGAGGTCCCGGGGGCTGACGTAGTCGCGGTTCACGAGCGCGATGTGCTCGCGGCGCGCATACAGGACGCCCCCCGTCATGCCGCTCGCGAGGTTGTACGATGCGGCGCCGAGGAGGAGGACCGTCCCGCCGGTCATGTAGCCGCAGGCGTGCATGCCGACCGCCTCGACGACCGCGCGGGCTCCGGAGTTGCGGACAGCGAAGCGGTCGCCGGCCCCTCCGCAGACGTAGAGCTCCCCCCCCGTGGCTCCATAGAGCGCGCAATTGCCGATGACAGCGCTCAGCTCGGGCGCCGAGGCGGCGAAGGGGCTGCGCGGATCCGGCGCAATACTCAGGATGCCCCCGTGCATCGACTTGCCCACCGAGTCGTTGGCGACCCCAGCGAGGTGCACGTCCAGGCCCGGGACCAGGAAGGCGCCGAAGCCCTGCCCGGCGGCCCCGGTGAATCGCAGCCGGACGTCCACCTGCCGCGGCTGAAAGGAGCGAGCCGCGCTCGCTCCCCGGTGGATCGCCTCCAGGCGCTGGTCCCGCGTCTGCAGAGCCAAGGCCCCGGCCAGGCTGGCGGGCACGGCGCGCTCCGAAGAGATGATGGGCAGGTCGGCTCGGGCGGTCTCGCTCGACTCGAGCGCTGAGGCGGCCATGCGGAGCACGAGCGCGTTGAGAGCGCTCGGACCAGCGCCTACCTCCTCGGCGGCGGAGGCCCCTCCGGCCGCGCTCGGCGCGGGCTGGGCCACGGTCATCAGCCAGCTCAGGTCGAGGCCGCGGGCCGTGACCAGGCGCGCGAAGCGGGGGTTCGGCATCAGGAGGTCCGCCCGGCCCACCAGCTCGGCCATGCGGTGAAGACCCAGGGCCGCGAGCTGGCGCCGCACGTCCTCGGCGATCGCAAGGAGGAGGCGCTCGATGTCCTGCGCTCGGCCCCGATACTTCTTCAGGAACTTCGGGTCATGGGTGGCGATGCCGCGCGGGCAGGCGTTCTTCTCGCAGACCCGCGCCATGATGCAGCCCTCGGCCACCAGCAGGAGCTTGCCGAAGCCGAAACCCTCCGCGCCCATGGCCGCCGCCATGATGAGGTCCCGGCCGGTGTGGAGGCCGCCATCGACCCGCAGGATCACCCGATCGCGGAGGCCCCGGGCCACCAGGGTCCGGTGCACCTCGACCAGGCCGATCTCCCAAGGCAGGCCTGCGTGCTTCATCGAGGTGATGGTGGCCGCGCCGGTGCCCCCATCGCCCCCGGAGATCTGCACCACGTCCGCCCCGGCCTTCACGACCCCCGCGGCGATGGTGCCGATGGCGGCCCCGCTCACCAGCTTCACCGCGACCGGCTTGCCCGGCGCGAGCTGCTTGAGCTCGTAGATCAGCTCCTTGAGATCCTCGATCGAGTAGAGGTCATGCAGCGGAGGCGGCGAGATGAGGTCGACGCCCGGCGTGGAGAAGCGGGCGCGCGCGATCGCCTCGTCCACCTTGACGGCCATGAGCTGGCCGCCCTCGCCGGGCTTGGCCCCCTGGGCGATCTTGATCTCGATCTCCTCCCCGCTCACCAGGTACTCGGGCGTGACCCCGAAGCGGCCCGAGGCCACCTGCTTCGTGGTCGCGGTGGTGCCATCGATCGCGTACCAGGGGTTCTCGCCCCCCTCACCGCTGTTGGAGCGGCCGCCGAGCGCCCGCATCGCGTGGATCACGTCCCGCTGGGCGTCGGCGCTGATGGCCCCGAAGGACATGGCGCCGGCGCCGAAGCGCGCTGTGATGGCAGAGACCGGCTCCACGGCGTCGAGGGGCGTGGGCGTCACGGCGGGCCGCGCCTGGAGCAGGTGACGGAGGTGGGTCGGCTCGAGGGCGCGGCCCGCCTCCAGGTAGGCCTCGTAGCCCTCACAGGCCTTGGGCCCTCCCGGCTCGAGGGCCACCAGCTCGTGCACCAGGCGGGTGCGTGCGCTGGTCATCACGTGGCGCTCGCCGCCCTCGCCGCGGCGCTTCTCCCGGAGGAGGTGGAGGGCCGGCAGCGCGGCCGGATCGTCCGCGCGGGTATCGCGCAGCACCTTGGCGGCCAGGAGCCTGAGCGACATGCCGCCCACGCGGCTGGCGACGCCGGAGAAGTAGGTCTCGACGAGGTCGCGGCCCAGGCCCACCGCGGTGAAGAGCTTAGC
>CAZEHU010000358.1:0-4240 GCA_964511605.1 uncultured Myxococcales bacterium | reverse complement strand
GGTCCGACAGGCTTGGGGACAGGCCGGCTCGGTCGCCTTGCCGAGCCGGAGGAGCGAGACCCGGCCGAGCTGCTCGAGCAACCAGCCGGTGGGGCAGACGTTGTGGCAGAAGAGCCCCGGCGCCGCGAGCACATCGACGGTCAGCCAGCCGAGGGCGACGACCAGCAGGCCCGTGGCCGTGGAGCCCATGACCATCAGGACAAGGCCGGCCGAGAGCGAGACGTAAGGGAGGATGAAGAGCCAGATGGCGGTCGAGGAGAGCGCCGTCGCGACGAGGCCCCCGAGCAGCACCCAGCCGCCGACCCTCTCCGGCCGGCGGAGCTCCGGAAGGGGCACCCCGAGCCGGAGGAGCCCTCCCCGGATGAGCTGCCCGAGCTCGAAGAGGAGGCGCATCGGGCAGATGTGGCTGCAGAAGACCTTGCCGAGGAGTAGCACCATCAAGAGGGGCAGCAGCACCCCCAGCGCGAGGCCCTCGGGAGGGAGGGTCCCGGTCTCCACCGTATGGGCGAGGACGAGGATCGGGTCGGCCCCGCGGAGCCCGAAGAGCGTCGAGGCCCAGGGCATGCCCAGGAAGTCCAGGCTGGACTCGAGGGGCTCGCCCCAGAGGCCGAGGAGATCCTCATTGAGGGCGTAGACCTTCGCAGCGTGCTCTCCCTCCATCAGCCCGACGAGGCGGGCGCTGTTGTGGGCCACCTTGTAGTTCCGCCACCAGCCGCCCCACGCGGCCCACAGGATGAAGAGCACCGTGCCGATCTGTACGCCCCGGCGGAGCGCCTGGGGCCAATGGCGTGCGAGGCGGCGGACCAGGGCCCGGCGCGGCGGGCGGGTCGGAATCGCCTGGGGCGTCGAGGCCGGAGTCGCGTTCATCCGGCACGCTCCGGGTGTTGGGCGATGACCTCGGAGGGCAGGACCCGGATCGCCTGGGGCAGGTGCAGGCACGACTGCTCGCAGAGGCCGCAGCCGACGCAATGCTCCGGCTGGAGGATCGGCGTCTCGAAGACCCCGATCTTGATGGCCTCCCCTGCGAGGGGGCAGGCGCGATAGCAGGCCCCGCAGGTTCGGCCGTGGTAGCTGTAGCAGAGGCCCTTGTTCAGGCGGGCCTTGCCCATGGAGACGCTGGCTTTCCAACCATCGCGCCCCTGGAGGAAGGGCTCGAGCGCCCCCGAGGGGCAAGCGTCCGCGCACTCGCCGCAGAGGATGCACCCGCGCGAGCGGGCGCGGATGTAGGGCGTGAAGGCCTTGCGAGCCCCGGCGCTGGCAGGATGGAACTCGATGCAGCCGTTCAGGCAGGCGCTGCCGCACTGGAAGCAGCGGACGCAGGCATCCTCGAAGGCGTCGCCCCGAAGGGCGCCGGGGGGCCGCAGCTTGGGTCCCTGTCCCCGGGCCTTCTTGCGGCCGAACATCGCGCCACCCCAGCCCACCAGGGCCGCGACGGTGCCGCCGAGGAGGAAGCGACGGCCGAGGTCGGGGGGCGCGTCGAGGGGAGCCGGGAGCTCTGGAGGCTCCGGCCCGCTCGAGCCAGGGGCCTCGCTGGCTCGGTCGAGTCCGAGCGGGTCCTCTCGCGTCGCCGCGCCGGGGTCCGGGTGCTTCCCCCCCACGTCGTCTTCCTCCTGCTCATGTCTTCAGAGGTGCTCCCCCCACCCCCGGTCCCGAGGTGGGGGGAGAGCCTTCGTCGCCGTGGAGAGGCTAGCCCTCCACCTTCTCGATGCGGCCGGCGAGCTTCTTGAAGTCCGCCTGGCCGCTGACCGGATCCCACGCGCGGTGGGAGACCGCGTTGACGAGCCAGCGATTCTTCGCCGGATCCGCGGAGTCGGCCACGGACAGGTTCCACGGGCTGAACATGTAGCCCTTGGGCACCGTATTGCGGGCCGGGCGCACCTTGGAGTCGAGCCCGATGGACGCGCGCCCCTCGTACTCACCGCGGCGGGTGATGACCTTCACCCAGTCACCGTCGGCGACGCCGAGGGCGGCCGCATCCTCCGGGTGCATCTCCACGTACTGCTCGGGGACCAGCCGCGTCGTGGTGCCGCAGCGGATCGTCTTCGCGGTATGGAAGTGCTCGTAGACCACGCCGAGGCCCACCCAGTAGGGGTACTTGTCCTTCGGCACCTCCGCCCAGGGCTTGCCCTGGTGCTCGAGGTCGGGGAGCTCGGGGGTCAGGGCCATGTCCCTGGCCTTCTTGAGCGTATCGATGTGGTCGATCGTGAAGTAGGTCGGGTCGGTGCCGGCCTTCTCGAGCTCCGCGATGATCTCCTCCTGCCCCTCATAGGTCTGATCGCAGAAGTGCATGTGGAGCTTACCGTCGCCGGTGCGGAACCACTTGTAGGGCTTGTCGGCCCAGCCCTCCTGCTCCATGTACCGCCGCGTGGTGCCCCCCTTCTTCGCGATGTCGTAGTTGGGGGCGGGCCACTGGATGCCGCGGTTCTGGCGCATCTGCTCGTACAGGCCGATGCCGTCGCGGGCCTCCACCTCGAGCATGCCGCTGACGTCGGCGTCGGAGCCCTTGGACGCCTTGACGATGTCGCGGAAGATGTCCTCGGGGTTGATGAAGCCGTTGTCCATCCGCTCGTAGGGGAAGATCTTCTTGCCGTCGAGGCCGAGGGCGTCGGCGATCATGATGCCCTTGTCGATCACCATGTCGATGTCCGGCCGCGTGCCCGGGATCGGGTTGGCCGTGCCATCGGTGACGTACAGGCGCCGCTCGGACTGGATGTAGGTGCCGCCGACCCACTCCCCCCACGTGGCCGCCGGCAGGATGACGTCGGCATACAGGTTGTTGGGCGCGTGGCGGTAGATCTCCTGCACCACGTTGAAGGTCTTCGAGAGGGCGGGGCGCACCAGCGTATTGAGATCGGGCAGGTCGATGTGGGTGGCGTAGATGAGGAACATCGCCCTCACGTCGTCCTTGATCGCCCGCTCCATCATGCCGACGGCGTAGCCCGGGTTCTTCTCCGCGGTGACCGCCGCGAGGCGCTCCCTGGGGATCCTCCAGGCGTCGGCGATGTGATCCCGCCACTTCTCGTTCTTCAGGGGCTGGTTGAAGGGCAGGCGCCCGGTCAGACCACCCGTGAGGCGCTCGCCCATCGCGTTGGGCTGCCCGGTCATCGAGAAGGGGCCGCAGCCCGGCCGGCCGATGTTGCCGGTCAGCGCGTGCAGGTTGATGACGCTGATGACGTTGTGCTGGCCGTGGATGTGCTGGTTGTAGCCGATGCCCCAGAAGCTGAGCACGCCGCCCTTGCCGCGGCGGCGCCCCTTCATGGTGGCCTCCGCCCAGCGGGCCGCGACCTCCCGGAGGTACTCCGGGTCGATCATCGTGACGTCCTTGACCTGCTCCGGGCTGAAGCGGGCCTTGACGTTCTCTACGTAGGCCTCCCAGCCGGTCGTGTACTTCTTGACGAACTCCCAGTCGACCGCCTCCTCGTGCTTGGTCAGGAGGATGTGAGCGATGGCGTTCAGGATCGAGATGTCCCCGTTGAGGGTGGACAGGTGGTAGCTGCTCTCGGTGCCGCCGATCTCCTCGTACCCCTGGACCGTCCCGGTGCGGCGCGGATCCACCACCACCGTCGGGATGCCCGTCTTGGCCTTGTGGTCGGCGCAGCGCCAGAAGATGATCGGGTGGGCGCCACGGGGGTTGTGGCCCCAGTGGGTGATCATATCGGTGAGCTCGATGTCCTCGTACGCCGTCGGGGGCGTATCGGAGCCGAGCGTCTTGAAGTACGCCGTCACCGCCGAGGTCATGCACATCCGCGCGTTGGCCTCGATGGTATTGGAGCCGAGCACGCCCTTCATGAAGAGGTTCTCGAGCCACTGTCCCTCGAGGGGGAGCTGGCCGGAGCCGTAGAGGCCCACCGAGTTGCCGCCGAACTTCTTCACGATGCCGGAGATCTGCTTCGCGACGAGCGCCTCGGCCTCCTCCCAGGTGGCCTCGCGGAAGAGATCGTCGTCGAAGCGTCCCTTGGTCTTCGAGACGTGGCCGGTGAGGTGATCGGTCATGTCCTTGCGGATGAGGGGCTTGGTCAAGCGATCGACGTAGATCGCCTCGGCGCTCGCCAGGCCCTTGATGCACTGCAGGCCCTGGTTCGTCGGGTGCTTCGGATCGGGCACCATGCCGACGATCTTGCCCTTCTCGGTCTGGATCATCGTGCCGCAGCCAACGCCGCAGTAGGGGCACTGGGCGAGGATGTTGTTGGGCACCTCCTTGACCGGGGGCTCCGTGCCCCCCGCGGCGGCGGCCTTGGGA
>CAZEHU010000357.1:0-4242 GCA_964511605.1 uncultured Myxococcales bacterium | reverse complement strand
GGCGCCCTCGGGATCGAGGGGGAGACCTGGCGCCCCGTGGTCGAGACCTTCATCGAGGAGGGCCTGATGCTGGGCAGCCCCTACGATCCCGACGACATCCTCGGCGACAACCCGCCTCAGTGGCCCGTGCTCGGCCTGCGCCCACCGGTCGAGACCGGCGCCGGCGTCGCTGCCATGCGCTTCGCGGACGTCGACGGCTACCACGAGTGGCTCGTGGACATCGACCCGGACAAGGACTTCGACCGAGCGACCTACAACCAGAACCAGCTCGCCCTCTTCCACCGCGCCGCCGGCCAGGCGGTGGTGGACGACCTCTGCATCGAGGACGCCACCGACGTCTGCCTCGAGGATCCAGAGGCGCTCTTCGAGTAGGCCGAGCCTCCGTGGCCCGGAGACCTACGGAAACGCGAAGAAGCTCTGCACGCTGAAGACCGGGTAGTGGGCGATGCTGTTGAAGATCAGCACCAGCAGCCCGAAGACGATCGTGAAGGCCACGATGAAGGACGCGGTGGTCACCATCGGGTCGCGGCGGCGGATGAAGAGCAGGCAGAAGCCCACCGACGAGAGCAGCGCGATGAGCGCCAGGAAGAGCAGCAGACGCACGTCGATCGCCACCCACGCGGCATAATGCCAGCCCTCCGCGAGGGGCAGCCACGGCCCTCGGGGCAGCCGCTCTGCCAGGCCCCCGAGCAAGGAGAGACCCGGACCGCTCACGCCGAGGCCTCCTCGGTCGACACCAGGTGGTGCAGGTTGAAGTAGTTGACCGTGAGGTGGCAGAGGATCGGCGCCAGGAGGTTCTGGGTCACCTCCTCGAGGGCCCCGAGCAAGAGGCCCGCCGCCAGGGCGAAGAGCGCCCAGGCTCGGAACCTGCGGGCGCTGCCACCGTGGGCGAAGCCAAAGACCGCCGAGGTGATCCAGAGGCCGAGCAGCGGCTGGATCGCGCCGCGAAAGAGGAGCTCCTCGCCCACGGCGCTGGTCACGGCCAGGATCGCGATGGCCCCGGTGCCCGGTGAGCCGAGGATCCCGCGCAGCTCCTCGTTGAGCTTGCGCATGGGCTCCCAGCGCCAGAGCAGGCGGGTGAGCAGCACCACCGCCAGGCCCGCGCCGGCCCCGTAGAGGGTGTCGCGCGGCAGGCTCTCGCCGCCGCCGAAGATCTCCGCCCCCAGGTCCAGGTCCTGCAGGGCCATGGCGCCCAGGCCGAGCAGCCCCATGATCAGGTAGAAGATCACGGCGGAGGCTACCAGGGCGGCGGTGCCAACCGGGCGCTCGGGGAGGTCGTCCATCGCGGGCGCTTCGTAGCACACGGCCCCGGCCCCCGAAACCACACACGAATTTTGGACCATCGCGCGCGAGGGCGCTAGAACCTGCACGTGCTCTGCACCCCCTACCCAAGCGCTCCGAGCCTTTGGTCTCTCCCTGGCGACGCGCGCGCGCACCTCCCGGCCCATGGGGACGAGGCTCTGAAGTGCGGCCTCGTCGCCGCGCTGTTGCTGGCCTCGATGGTGGGACTCGGGGCCTGTCGCGGCCCCGACCAGCGGCCCCGGAGGCTGGAGCTCGCCGTCGACACCTCGCTCCTCGCCCGCAACTGGGAGGCGGGCCCGCGACGGGACTCGGTGATGGCGCTCCTCGAGAGGGATGGCCGCCGCTTCGCTCGGGGTCTGTTCACCGGCGAGCCCATGCCGACCGGCATGCCCGTGGAGCGCGCCGCGGCCGGCACGATCCGCGAGACCCTGCTCGCCGCCGTCCGCCACCCCGGCAAGGACGACAAGCCCCCGAGCTGGTGGAAGGGCGTGCCTCCCCAGCCCGACTCCTTCGAGCACGACCTGCCCCGGGAGCACGTGGTGGTGGTGGAGCGGGGCGAGACCCCGCGCCTCCTCGCCCAGTGGTCCAAGGGGGATGCCAAGCAGCTCCTCAAGGATAACACCGAGATCCTCGGCAAGCGCAGGTGGCTCAAGCCCGGCGATGCCCTGAAGGTCACCATGAGCGCCAACCAGAAGCTCGCTTTCGAGCAGGCCCGCGAGCGCTTCCGCTCCGACCGCCTCGAGGCCTACTTCGCGCGCCACTACATCGATCGGGTGGTGGTCTACGTCGTCCAACGCGGCGACAGGGTCGCGAAGGTGGCCCGCTCCTACGGCGAGGTCCCCATCTGGCTGCTCGAGGCCTTCAACCAGGCGGACTTCCGGCGCCTGCAGCCGGGCGACGCGATCCTGATTCCGGTGGTCCGAGAGCTGGGCCACGGCAAGGTGCCACCGCGCCTCCACGTGGTCGATCGCGACGGCCGCGCCCTCGAAGGCGAGGCCAGCGACCTCATCGACCAGAAGCTGCCCAAGGCCCTCTTGCGGGAGGCGCGGGTGGCCATCGACGACTCCTCGGTCTTCGAGCGCGACGGCGCCGGCGGCACGGAGCCGGCGCGACTCCTGCCCCAGCCCGGCATGGCCCGGGCGCCCGTGCAGGCTCCGCCTCAGGCTGCCTACGCGGCGCCCCCGCCGCCACCGGTGGCGGCCCCCGCGCCGCCCCAACTGCGCGAGGTCATCGTCAAGAGCGGCGAGACCCACAGCCACTACTCGTCCTGGTCCGGCCTTCGCCTCGATCAGATCACCCGCTCGAACCCGGGCCTCGATCCCAAGCGCCTGCACGTAGGCCATCGGATCAAGCTGCCCCTGACCGATCTGCAGTACGCGGACTTCCTCCTCATGCGCTCCTCGGGGGGCCGGCCCCAGGGCGCCGTGGCAGCCCTCGCCGCGGGCGCCGTCGCCCCACCACCTCCGCCCAGAGCGGCGGCGCTCCCCCGCCCGGAGCGCAAGCCCCTGCCTGCGGTCATCGCCGGGGCGCAGGCCGCGATGTCGGCACGTGCTCTCGCCGCGAGGGGACCCGGGTCCGTTCCGGCACAGGGCCCCGGCTCCGTGCCCGGTCCAGCAGGGGCCGTGACCAGCCACCCGCCGAAGGCAAACGGACCGGCCTCCCTCCCCTCTCCGGAGGCCGCCCCGGTGGAGCCGGAGCGGCGCCTGCACATCGTGGAGCCCGGGGATACCGCGGGCCGCATCGCCCAGGCCTATGGGATCTCCATGAAGGCCATGCAGCGGGCCAACCCCGGCCGCAACCTGGACCGCCTCTATGTGGGCGACGAGCTGGTGATCCCGACCCCGTGAGCCCGCTCGGGGGCAGCCTCGGAGAGGGCGCGGGATCGGCGCCTCGGACACCCCGACGGAGACCCCGCTCCCCTCGGAAACGCCCCCCCTGGAAACGGCTGGAATCACTAGGGAAACCGGGCCGCTCGGCGCTTGCCTCGGGATCCCCGATGTGCTAGGCACTGGGCCCCTCGCTTGCCCCCCCGGAGCGTCCATGAGCGACACCCCCATTGCCCCCTCGGACACGGACCTGCCCGCCCCCTCCGCGGCGGCCCCCGTTCAGGAGGCAGCAGCGGCCTACGATGCCGATAGCATCAAGGTCCTCAAGGGTCTCGAGGCCGTGCGCAAGCGCCCCGGAATGTACATCGGCGATACCGATGACGGCTCGGGCCTGCACCACATGGTCTTCGAGGTCGTGGACAACTCCGTGGACGAGGCCCTCGCGGGCCACTGCGATCGGGTCACGGTCACCATCCACATCGACAACTCGATCACCGTCTCCGACAACGGCCGCGGCATCCCGGTGGGGGCCCACGACGATGGGCGCAGCGCGGTCGAGGTGGTGATGACCGAGCTGCACGCTGGCGGCAAGTTCGACGACAACTCCTACAAGGTCTCCGGTGGTCTGCATGGCGTCGGGGTCAGCGTCGTGAACGCCCTGAGCGAGGAGCTCGACGTCCTGGTTCGCCGGGACGGCCACCTGTTCAAGCAGAGCTTCATGCTCGGCGCGGCCCAGGGTCCCCTCGAGGTGCTCGGCGACACCGCCGAGACGGGGACCACCGTGTGGTTCAAGCCGGATACCGAGATGTTCGGCATCAAGGAGTTCAGCTACGACATCCTCGCCTCCCGACTCCGCGAGCTCGCCTACCTGAACAGCGGGCTGATCAGCGGGCTGAGCGACGAGCGTGCGGACGGTCGCGATGTGTCGTTCTGCTACGAGGGCGGCATCCGCTCCTTCGTCGAGATCATCAACAGCACGCGCCACCCGGTGCACGAGCCGGTCATCCACATCAAGGGCACCCGGGACGACATCGGCATCGGGGTCGCCCTCCAGTGGAACGACGGCTACCAGGAGCAGCTCTTCTGCTTCTGCAACCACATCCGCAACCGGGAC
>CAZEHU010000356.1:0-4254 GCA_964511605.1 uncultured Myxococcales bacterium | reverse complement strand
CCCCTGCCGACAAGGGCGCGTCGCCCAAGAAGGGCGCCTCCTCCAAGAAGGACGACTCCTCCAAGGAGACCGCTGCCGACGAGGCGGGAGGCGGCGGCGCCGCCGGGAAGAAGGCGTCGGGCTCCGCGGACAAGCGCCGCCAGGAGCGCGAGCAGCGAAAGGCAGAGCGTGAGGCACGCAAGAAGGAGCGCGAGGCGCGCGCCGCCGAGCGGGCCGGGAAGACCGGCGCCAAGGGGTCCAAGGGCGGTGGCAAGGGCACCAAGAAGGCGCCCGCCAGCAAGAAGACGAAAGCGGGGCCCTCGAAGAAGGGCTCCGGAGACAAGAGCTAGCGCCTCGAGGGCGTGACGCGAGACGAGCGCCCCCAGGGCGCCATGCGGGAGACTCAGATGGCCGAGGAATCCAAGGGCTTCAAGAGGCTGAACTTCTTCACGGGGTTCCAGACCACCGCCAGCGACTGGAACGACCTGGTCGGCTACCAGGTGGAGAAGTCCAAGCTGCACAACCGCCTCTTCCACGGACCGGGCATGGTGCCCGGTGTGCTCGGTTCGCTCCGCGTCTCCGCGAGGGGGAGGGCGGACATGTCGGTGGAGGTGGCGCCCGGCTACGCCATCGACGCCGAGGGCAACGACCTGTACCTGATGGAGCCTGAGATCAAGACGCTGAACCCGGCGGACTTCAAGCTGCCGCAGACGGTCTACCTGGTGATCAAGTACGTCGAGGACCTCACGGACTTCGTCAGCTATCGCGCGAACCTCGAGTACAAGGGCCACCGGCGGGTCGCCGAGAAGACGCGGATCGACTGGATCATCACCGAGCCGGACATCGCCCGGGAGGTGGAGATCGCGCGCATCCACCTCACCAAGGACGTCAAGCGGGTCACCGACGCGAAGAGCCCCTTCGACCCCAAGTCCAACGAGGTCGATCTCCGCTACGTGCCCACCGGTGGCGTGACCGGGACGACCCTGGCACCGATGACCCTGAGGGAGCTGGCCGAGGTGCTGCTCGAGGCGCGTCACGTCTATGCGCACATGTTCCACGAGCTCCGCATCCTGACGGCCGCGGATGTGCTGCACGCGCTGTTGACGCTCGACATGTTCGTGCGCCTCAATACGGTCGATCGACGGAACATCTTCCACCTCTTCGCGTTGCTCTTCGAGCTGCAGGCGGTGCTCATCGGGGACATCGAGGCGAACTACCCGCAGTTCTCGTCGAAGAAGGAGTTCGCCTCCTTCAAGAAGCATGTCGAGCTCCTGCAGGGCATGTACCTCGAGGCGCAGTACACGCCTGAGTACCTCATCAACATCCTCGGCTATCAGCGCAAGAGCACCGAGAACCTGATGCTGCTCTTCAGCGCCAAGCTGAAGCCGAAGGCCAAGATCGAGGAGGTGGCTGGGGCGCTCAGCCTCGAGGCGATCTTCGACAAGCTGAAGGTACGCTCGGAGGACTTCGACGCGGCCCTCGAGATCGACGGCGTCAAGCTGAAGCGCACCGACATGATCGATCTGCTCGACAAGCGCTCGGAGGCCGACCACAAGTTCCGCATCGTCGACGCGCGCGACAAGTGGCGCACCCGCCAGAAGCTCAAGTACCCCGACGGCGTCATCGTGCAGGACGCCGGGGTGGCCTTCGAGGCCGGCTTCTGTGAGTGGGAGGTGTCCAACGCCGTGCCCAACAAGGACCTCGTCTTCATCTCCCGCATCGACTACGTGCACGGCGACTGGGAGTGCGAGGTCACGGTCAACGGCAAGAAGGTGGGCAACTGGGTCTGCAAGGGCGACGACCGCAAGTTCCGCTGGCGCAATTGGCCCTTCAAGGTGCCGGCCGAGTACGTGACCGATACCTTCCTGACGATCCGCGTCACGCCGATCACGGCGGATCGCGACGTCAACATGTTCAAGCTCTGGTTCTACCAGCCGGGGTAGCCGCCGAGGGGCTTGTCCGGTCTCGCTGTTGGGGCTCGGGCGGGCGGGCGGCTGGGGGCCCCCGGGCACGGTCCGAGGGGCCGCGTTCCTTGAACCCACGGGCGTTCTGGTTCACTGTGATCGAGATGTCGATGGCCCTTCCAGCCGGTCTCGCGCGGCCCTCCTGGAGCCCTGAGCGATGATCGAGGACTTCTTCAAGCGGCTGGTCCGCCAGCGCGTGTCGAGCGCCACGGTGGGCGTGAAGGGCAAGGCCTACTCGGCGCGTGCACGGGCCCAGGCGAAGGCGGCCTCGTCCTTCAACAAGGCCGTCGATGCGCCGATCAACAAGGTGAAGGGCGGCGTCAAGGCGAAAGCCAAGGGCGTCAAGATGCCCAAGAAGGGCAAGGGCCCGCCCAAGGGCGGTGGAGGTGGCGGCGGCGCCCCTCAGGCCCAGAAGAAGCCCAAGGAGAAGAAGAGCTCAGGAGGGGGCATGGGCCTGTTCTCGAAGAAGAAGGGCGCACCGGTCGAGGAGGCTCCGATGGTGGAGCCCGAGGCCGAGTACGGCGACAAGACCCAGTTCATCCAGGTGGTCCAGGAGCGGCCCAAGGAGTGCGTCGGGTGGGTCGTCGCGCTCAACGGTCCCCTCAAGGGCCTGGACTTCCGGCTGGTGACGGGGAAGAACGTGATCGGCACGGCGGCCGATACCGACATCGTCCTCACCGATCAGTACATGTCCTCGCGCCACGCGGTGATCCGCCACGAGGAGGGCAACTTCGTCATCGTCGATCTCGACTCCACCAATGGCACCTTCGTCAACGACGAGCGCAAGGCCAAAGAGGAGCTCATCGACAACGACCGCATCCGCATCGGGCGCACGGAGATGAAGTTCAAGTCGCTGTATTGATCTCTGTTCGCCTTGTCATCGGACGCGCGGCCTGCGGGCCGGCCGAGGGGCGGGCCCGAGCACCGCGAGGGTCCGAACCACGCCGTCCCGGTCGACCGCCCCGAGCGCACCTGCCCAGCCCCCACGCGGACTCGATTGCCTCGGTCGAAGGCTAGGCGCGGGGGCACGAGATCGGGTCAGGAGCTCATCCCTCGACGTCCCGCGGTGCTCGGTTGCGCACCATCACGGCGCTCATGTTGGCCATGAAGTCGCGCACCGCCTGATCACCGGCCCGCGTGATCACGAGGGTGTGTTGCTGCGTAGGGGACTGCACATGGACGACCCGGGCGTGGAAGAAGCAGAGCTGGGTCTCTTTGGACGTGCCGACCTCTGCGATGGAGCCCAGAGAGATGTTGTTGACGCCTGCTACCTTGGTGCATCCACACCACACGGCCCTGGACTCCAGCAGCAGTACGCGGAGGTTGGTGACCGCCAGGAAGATCCTCACGTGCCCGCCGGTCAGGGTCACGAGGAGCGCCTGGAGCTTGCCGATGAGTTTGGCGAGCGGGTTCGATCCCTGGAAGTAGCCGTCGGCCTGGAGAGCGAATTGGACGCTCTCGTCGGGCAGCATGTCGACTTGGCTCAAGGCCTTCTGCAGCTTGGGGTTGGCGAGGGTATCGGTCATCGGGGAGCCTCCTGGGCTGGGTCGCGCGTATTCCCTCGAGTCCCCGCAGGAGTTGTCCGGGGCTCGTCGGGAAGGTGGAAGAGGATGAAGCTGGGTTCGTTCCGCGCCTCAGCGGCGTAGCGGCGGACCAGCGCACGGCGTTCGCGGCCCGCGAGGCCGGCGCGTCCGAGGAGCTCCCTGGCGACGACTCGGAAGCACGGATCCTCGCAGAAACCCCGGAGCATCTCGGGAGAGAACGAACCCCGCCGAATCCGCTGGTCGTATACTCGAGTAGCTCGGAGCTTGTGGGGGAGTCGGGAGCCCACGCGCACCGCTCCCGCGAGGAGCCATAGCCCGACGAGGCTGGCCGCGGCCAACGCAGTCCCGGAATCCGGAACGACTGCCCTGGCGAGCAGCGGGCTCCCGATGGCCGCGGCGAGGAGCAGCGCCGCGTAGCGCTGATAGCTGACGGTGAGTCTCAGCGCCTCGCCCCAGCGTAGCCGCGATCTGTGCGACCCGGTCATCCCTTGTCTCCAGCGAGGCTGCGCACGAGAGACAGGTCCTCGTCCGTCAAGGCGGCGCTGTCGCGCAGGGGCAGGAGGGCCTCGCAGAGGCTGTCGGATTCCTCCCGGGTACCGGGAGCGGCCTCGATCAGAACTTGAGCGACGCGCTCCTCGAAGCCCAGATCGTCGATCACCCCCCGGAGGCGCAGTCTGTGGGCGCGGCGCAGGCGCTCCACGACCGGTTCCCACCGATTCGACTCCGGCTCCAACTCCAGTGGTGCGGCGGCTCCCCGCGGGCTCGAT
>CAZEHU010000355.1:0-4267 GCA_964511605.1 uncultured Myxococcales bacterium | reverse complement strand
GGACGCCTCGTCGGCAAGCCCGCCACGATGGAGGTGGAGATCCACTCTTGTGGGGAGAGCGCCCTCACGCTCGACTCGGTGAGCCTCACCCCGGAGAGCTCGGGCTGGTTCACCCTGGACACCTCGGCCCTGCCTGCCGAGCTGGCGCCCAACGGCACCGCCACCTTCGATGTGACCTTCTTCCCCGAGGAGGAGAGCCCGAAGGATGAGCTGAATCAGCCCATCGCCGAGCTCGGCATCATCGACATCGAGACCAACGCTTTCGTCGGCACGACCAGTCTGGAGCTGAGGGGCTACGGCACGCCCTACGAGTGCTGCACCCCCATCATCATCGTGCAGGAGGGCGAGGAGGTGATCCCTCAGACCAAGCTGCACGTCTACGGCTCCCAGAGCTACTGCCCCCAGGGAGCGCCGAGCAGCTACCAGTGGACCGTGAAGCAGCCCCTCGGCTCCCAATCGACGCTCTTGCCCAGCCCCTCCGCTCTGGACGTGGACTTCGAGGCCAACGTGCAGGGCCTCTACGAGTTCACCCTGAAGGTGAGCGGCCCCGGCGCCGAGGACGCGCCGAGCTGCGATGCCGCCACCGCCCAGGTGATGGTGGTCAGCGACAAGGCCATCCACGTCGAGCTCCTCTGGCATACCCCCCTCGATCCCGACGAGACCGACGAGGGGCCCGAGGCCGGCGCCGATCTGGACCTGCACTTCCTCCACCCCTTCGCCCAGGGCGAGGACGTGGACGGCGACGGCGTCCCCGACGGCTGGTTCGATCAGCCCTTCGATGTCTTCTGGTTCAACGCCAACCCCAACTGGGGGAGCCTGGATCCCTTCGCGAGCGACGATCCGAGCCTCGACCGCGACGATACCGACGGCGCCGGGCCGGAGAACATCAACCTCTGCAAGCCCGAGGATGGCGTCACCTATCGCGTCGGCGTTCACTACTGGAACGACCACGCCTTCGGCATCAGCCTCGCTACGGTGCGCATCTACATCTGGGGCGCCCTGGTCTTCGAGGTCTCGAACGTCGAGCTGCTGAACCACGACTTCTGGGAGGTCGCCACGATCGCGTGGCCGAGCGGCGAGGTGAAGCTCGTCACGGACGCGGGGGGGAACTACGAGATCATCGCCAAGTACCAGCATCCCTTCTTCCCGCCCTGAGAGGCCCCGAACGGAGACCCGCGCGCGAGCGCCCGGAGCTGTGGCGCGTCACACTCCGGGCCCGAGGAGGCACCACAGGGTCGAGGGCCGCTCGGAGGCGGCCCGACGAACCCTCAGCATCCCGGGCCCTGCCAAGCCCGCGGAGGAGCCTCCCGATGCTCGCGAAGCAGGATTCCCATTCGCCCCTTCCCCACGGCGGCGCCCCCATCAGCGTCACGGACGCGACCTTCGACGCCCTCGTGCTGAAGAGCGAGCTGCCTGTGCTGCTCGACTTCTACGCGGACTGGTGCGGCCCCTGCCGGGCCGCGGCGCCGGTGCTGGAGATCCTGGCGGAGCGCTTCGACGGGCGGCTGCGCGTGGCCAAGGTGGATACGGCGGCGTTCCCCGGCCTGGCGGCACGCTTCCGCGTGCGCGGCATCCCCACCTTCGTCCTGCTCCGGGACGGCCAGGCGGAGGACACCATCGTCGGCTTCCCGGGCTCGGCTCCGCTCCAGCAGCGGGTGGCAGCCTGGCTCCACGGAAGCTGAGCGGCGCGCCGATGCTCGCCCTCGTGGACCCGGTGCCCTGGTTCCTGGTGGTCCTCCTCTGCTTGACCCTGGGCCTCGCCCCCCATCCGGAGCCGCACATCGTGGAGAAGCTCGGTATGCTGCGGGCGGGGACCCTGGTGCGGCCCATCGACTGGTTCGATCTGGTGATGCACGGGAGCCCTTGGGTGCTGCTCGCGATGAAAGCGGGGCGGGCCTGGACCATCGGCGGAGGAGCGTGATGAAGCCGGGGAGCACATCGAGCGACGAAGGGCAGGAGCTCGACTCGCTCCAGCGAGAGGGGCGCTGGCTCCTCATGGTCTTTCACCGCCACCTGGGGTGACTGCCCTGCCGCGGGCACCTGTCGCAGTTGCGACACCAGGCGGATCGGCTCGAGGCCCTCGGGGTCGACGTGGTGGTGCTGACGTTCGAGCCCGAGGTGCTCGCGACGCTCTACGCCGAGCAGATGGGGCTGCCTTGGCCGGTGGTGAGCGATCCCGAGCGCCTGCACTACGATCGCTGGCAGATGGACCGCGCCGGCCTGCTCGATGTCTGGGGACCGCGGACCTGGTGGGCTTACGTGAAGGAGCTCCTCGGCGGCGCCCGCCTGAAGCCCTCGGGCGCGGACACGGCGCAGCGCGGGGGCAATGTCCTGATCGACCCGGAGGGCCGGGTCCACCTCCACCACGTGGGCACTGGGCCCGCCGACCGACCCAGCGTTCAGAGCCTCATAGCGATCGTAGGAGGGGCCACTACGGCTGGGTAGAGCCGCCCGAGGCCGCCGCGGCCGGGAGCTCGACCCAGAAGATCCCTCGTAGCTCGCCCTCCGACAAGCCGGTGGCCCGATCGTCGGGGTAGTGCTCAGCGAGGGCCTCGCGGAGCTCCGGGCCCAGGCCCTCGGTGGGACCGTGGCAGCCGAGGCAGAGAGGCTGGAGGTAGATCGCCTCCGCGTAGCCCCAGCGGCCCTCGCCGAGGGGGGCCAGCGTATGCCTCTTGTCATCGCGAGGCTGCTCCCTCCAGCGGTCGAGGATCTCCTTGTGCCAGGCTTTGGGCGCGTTTGCCGGGTTGCGCAGCTTGTGGCTCGTGCGCCCGACGGTGATGCCCTCCTTCGCGGCCGCCTTGGCCAGCTCCGGCGCCTTCAGGCGGCAGGCCTCGATGGCGGCGATCGGGCCGCCGGCCTCCATGGCGCCGACGAGGGCCCCCTTGAGGGACTTCTTGAAGGGGCCGAGCACCGCACGGGCGCGCTTCTTCAGGCCGGGCGGAGCGGCCTCCGCGGCGGCCTCCTCCTTCGCGCCGCTGGCGGGAGCAGCCTGCGGCTCGGACGCGCTGTCCGCCGGGGGAGGGGCGTCCTTGCAGGCCGCGATGGGGGGCGTGACGAGCAGGCCCGCGACTAGGAGGTGAGGTAGGTGGGACTTGATCATTCGGTGGTCTCCGCGATGGCCCCGCGCGCGAGGGCCTGGTCGATCGCCTCGTCCCCCCAGCCCAGCAGCTCCCGCAGGATCTCCCGCGTATGCTGGCCGAGGAGCGGCGGTGGTGTGCGCACCCCTCCCGGGGCGTGGGTCAGGCGTACCGGTGGGCCGGTGGTCTTCACGAGGCCGGCCCGGGGATGCTCCATCTCCGCGATGATGCCGCGGGCGACGAGGGAGGGGTGGCTCAGGGTCTCGCCGAGGTCGTGGATCGGCCCCGCGGGGATGCCGGCCTCCCTGAATCCCTCGATCCAATGGGCCGCCGGCTCCGCGGCGAACTCCGCCGCGAGCTCGGCGCAGAGCAGGTCCCGATGGGCGACCCGCTGGGGGTTCGTCGCGAAGCGCTCGTCGCGCGCCAGCTCCGGGCGGCCGAGGAGCTCAGCCAGCTTGACGAAGAGCCGATCGTTGCCCACGGCCAGGTTGAACCAGCCGTCGGCGGCCTCGAAGGTCTGGTAGGGCACGATCGAGGGGTGGCGGTTGCCCGCGCGCGTCGGCGAGACCCCCGTCGCGAAGTAGCGACCCGACTGGTAGGTGAGGAGGGAGGCGACGGCATCCAGCATCGCCACATCGACCCGCTCGCCCTCCCCGGTCACGCCGCGGCGGACCAGCGCCAGCAGGATGCCCTGGGCCGCGTAGAGGCCGCTGACGAGGTCGGCGATTGAGGTGCCCACCTTCGTGGGGGGGCCGTCGGGATCCCCGGTGATGTGCTGGAGGCCCGCTATGCCCTGGATCGCCAGGTCGTAGCCGGGCCGATCCCGCCACGGCCCCTCGTGGCCGAAGCCGGAGATCGAGCAGTAGATGAGGCGGGGGCTGGCCGCCATGAGGGCCTCGGCCCCGAGGCCCAGGCGCTCGGCGGCCCCGGGGCGGAAGTTCTCGATCAGCACGTCCGCGCGGGCCGCGAGGGCTCGGACGATCGCGAGGCCCTCTGGATCCTTGAGGTCCACCGCGATCGAGCGCTTGTTGCGGTTGATGCTGAGGAAGTAGGTGGACTCGCCGCCCACGAAGGGGGGGCCGAAGGTCCGCGTATCGTCCCCCTGGCCCGGGCGCTCCACCTTGATGATGTCCGCCCCGTGATCCCCGAGGATCTGGGTGCAGAAGGGCCCGGCGAGGATGCGGCTCAGG
>CAZEHU010000354.1:0-4268 GCA_964511605.1 uncultured Myxococcales bacterium | reverse complement strand
GAGGCCGAGATCCGCGACCGCGAGCCCGAGGGACTCCCGGTCAGGGTCGTCGAGCCACAGGGTGCCCGTCGGCACGCCGGAGAGGTCCCGCACCTCGATGTTGGAGACCTCTCCCAGGGCGCCGTCGTTGAGGAGCACCAGGTCGTCGATGCCGTCGCTCTTCACGTCGGCGAAGCCCACCGCCCGGCCGTGGCTCGGCTCGCCCGTCCAGAGAGGATCGAGGGAGATGCCGCTTCCCTGGAGGACCTGGGGCGCCCCTCCATCGCAGGGAGCGACCGCCACGTCGCCTCCGATGCCGGAGAGGCTGGGGGTGATCGCGATGTGGGCGCAGCCCGCGGGGCCGCCGGTCCACCAGGAGGCGAAAGCCCCGGCGCCATCCCCCGCGTGGACCTCGACGCCGGCCCCGGTGGTGAGAACGAGGTCGGCGCCGGACGCTCCGTTCACCTCTCCGAGGGCCACACCCCAGGTGGCGCCGGGCTGGCTCCAGCCCTGGGTCAGCGTCAGGATCTCCTCTTGGCACGTGGAGGAGCAGCCATCACCGCTCTTCTTGTTGCCATCGTCGCAGCCCTCGCCGGGCTCCTGGAAGTCGTTGCCACAGGTGGGAGCGGGGATGGTGCGCCAGAGGCGCGCGCCACAGTCGACGGAACCGACGCCCAGCTCGAGCCAGTCGTTTCCGTCCACTGCCTCGAGGAGCAAACCCACGTGGGCGCAGTCCTCGTCGGTCTCCACCACCGGGCTGTCCTGCAGGGTGCCCTCCACGTTGCGGAAGATGCCCGCGCGTCCTTGGGTGATCGCGTAGGCGAGGTCCTCATCACCGTCGTGATCCCAGTCCCCCCAGCGGACCGCGGCCACGTGGGCCCCTGCTGAGAAGGTGTGGGACCAGATGGGCGCGGGGGCGAGGACGTCCTTGTCCTCGGGGTGGACGTAGACATCGATGCTCAGCCCCTCCGCCACCGCGAGGGCGTTCCCCTCCGAGCCGAGGCGGCCGAGATCCAGGGAGCGGCACTCCGCGAGGCAGGGGCGAGAGAAGCCCTCGAGCAGGCCGCCGTCCTCGAGCCCGTGCCAGACGCGCACGCTTCCTCCTGCGTCGGCCGCGAGGGCCAGATCCACCCAGCCGTCGCCCTCTACGTCGCCGACGGCCAGGGCGCGGGCGGGCAGCTCCTCCGGGTCGTCCCAGAGCACCTCGTCCGTGAGGCCCTCCGCGCCGCGCCTGTAGATGGCGGAGGGGGGACCGCCGCTTCCGGCGGCGGGCAGCGTCGCGACGAAGTGGTCGGCGAGGCCATCCCCATCGAGGTCGACGCCGGTGGCAGCCTGCGCGGCCCCGGTGTCGAGGGACCAGGCCTCCACCAGGGTCTCGGCCTCCTCGTCCCAGCGCAGGCCCAGGTCGGAGGCCCCCTCACAGCGGGTGACGATCAGCTCGGTGCCGCTTCCCTCGCCGGGCTCCAACAGGTAGGGGGCGCGGCAGGCTCCTGCGGCTCCGCTCCAGATGGCCTCGAAGCCCAGCAAGCCGTCCCCCCGGTAGACGACGATCTCATCGAGCACCGCACCGACGATGTCGACGTCCCCGTCCCCGTCGAGGTCACCGGCCGCGAGCTCGCGCCAGATGCCCTCGGCGCTCCAGGCCTCGAGGAGGGCCAGATCTGGATCTGGGGGACCTGGCGGGTCCGGCTCCGGCTCCGTGCTGTCCGGCTCGGGGGTCGGCTCCGGCTCCTCGACGTCCGGCTCCGCCGGCTCGGGCTCGGGCGCCTCGGCCTCCGGCTCGGGAGCGGTCCCGTCCTCCTCATCCGCCCCATCCCCGAGCCCGGAGCTGTCCTCGCTCTCCGCGACGTCCGGTGCCGCTTGCCGCTCCGGCGCCGCGGCATCGCTATCCGGCCCCGCGGGGGGCGCCCCATCCTCGCAGTCCTCCCCGAAGCAGCCAAAGCCCTCCGGCTCGTTCGAGTCGCCGCCCCCGCAGGCAGCGAGGCCCAGCAGGCCCATCGAGAGGAGGACGGCGAGGGGAAGGACGGCCGGGCCGCGGGCGGCCGCGCGACGATGTCCGAGGAGGGCGGGGAGCCGATGGTTCATGGTGCTCTCTGTGTAACCCGAGCCGCGCCCGCTGACGAGGAAGCCACCCACGCCCCACGCCGTCGATCAGAAGTGGCCGGCGAGGCCGAGGCCCAGGTTCGGGCCGATGCGATCGATGGTGCGGGCAGCCATCCCGGCCCGCGCGCGCAGGGCCCAGTGGTCGGTGACGAACCACTCGGCGTCGACCGCCATACGGAAGCCGGTCTCCTCGTCGAGGGGCAGGCTCTCGATCCACGCGGAGCCGGAGATCTTCCAGTTCTCGCCTGCCGGGACGTTGAGCCGGAAGAGGCCGCACGTGCCGACGGCCGCGGCGCGCAGCCCGCCGATCTCCAGGTTCAGGCCCAGCTCGTCGCCGATCCGCAGGGTCCCCTCGAAGCCGGCGCCGACGCCGTCGTTGTTGATGCCCAGCATGAGCTTGGTGAGCACGCTCATGTGCTTGAAGAGGCGCCACTCGAAGTCGGTGTAGCCATAGTGCCAGGCCACTCGGATGGCGTCCTGGGTGGTGGGGTCGACGTCGCCGCCCTCGGGCGGGCGGACGTAGCCCTGCCCCTCGTAGCTGCCGAGGCCCATGCGCAAGCGGTAGAGGAACTTGAAGAGGCGGTGGTAGTAGTCGGTCTCCCAGTGGCTGTAGGCCTCGGCGGCGCCGTAGTCGACGTACTCCCCGAAACCGGCGATGCGATGGGTATTGCCGCGGTAGCGGCTCTCCTGGGCGCCGGCGTCGAAGACGTCGGTCCGAACGTGGACACGGGCCGGTCGCTCGGGGTTGGCGACCGCGAGCAGCTCGTGGCCATCAGCGTCCTCGACGGTGACGTAGTACTCGACGTCGCCGTGCTTCGTGGCATCCGCCGGCAGGCCCCGGACGAAGTGGTCGTTGGGCTCGCGCTCCATCTCCTCGCGCTGGAAAGCGAGCTCGCCCTGGCGCCGCCAGTGCAGGCGGGGGGTACGAAGGGGGGAGGGCGCGTGGGCCGTGAAGCCCACGGCGCGCCCCCGCGTGACGGTGCCCGGACGGTCGTGCATGAAGCCCAGGCGGCGCGCCCGCTCGGAGGGGGGCAGGCTGTCGTCCGGACGGGGCAGGACGGCGTTGGAATCCCGGCGGGGCGGGGAGAGCCCCTCGGGCGAGGCCGGGTGCCCCATGAGGAAGGTCATGGTGGGCTGGCCGTCCGCGGACTCGCCGGAGACGGTGACATACCAGGAGAGCGTCCTGCCCTCGTGGACCTCCTCCCCGATGGAGCCCACGTGGTGGTGGGGCGTCGGCGCGTCGAGCTCGAGGCGGCGGTAGACCTGCTCGCCCTGGTAGCGATGGTGGACGGTGACGCGGCCGCGCCCGGCGGGCAAGAAGACATCGAAGAGGAGCGGCTCATCGGGGCTGTAGCGGGGACGCGCGACCACGGGCACGAGGGCCTCGGGATCGCGCTCCTGCCGTGGGCCCGCAGCCTCGAGCTCGCCTCCGCCCCCTGGGCGGATGAGCTCGGCGCGCCCTCCCAGCTCGACCCGATGGAGGTCCTCCTCCTCCAGGAGAGCATAAGAGACGCGCTCTCCCACCTCGACGAGGAAGGTGCGCACGACAGGCACGTGCTCCTCACGAGCGCGCCGATCGACCGAGGAGGAGGCCGGGAGCCGTATGGTCTCGTGGAGCACGAGCGCCATGCCGGGCAGGGCCCCCTCCTCGGCGCCGAGATCGACGTAGACCCGGTCGCCCTCCACCTTGAGGACGCGACCTCGGGGGAGGTGGGCAGCGTCCTCCCCGCGCCTCCCGACGGACGATGCCCGAGCCGGGGGCGCGCCGAGGGCGAGCAGGACCAGCAGGGCCAGCAGTCCGGCCCCGAGTGCGGTGAGCCGGCGGGCCCTCCGCGGGGCCTCGGCGTGGACGATGTGCGGCTCGAGACGGGACGCGATGACGTGAGTGATCACCTCTTCCTCCTTGGACTTCGTGGGGCCCCCTCGCGTGTCGCAACCCCCGTGCCATATCTCCTTTCCCTGCCATTCCATGCACTTGAGGATCACCCCGGCGGGTCGAGCCGCCTCCCGCCCTGCGCACCGGGCAGCCCCCTACGCACTGAATCGTGAATCAGCGTTCACACCTGGACCCGCCGGTCCACCTCGGCGCTCGGACGTCAGAGCGGCGGGGTTGACCCCGCGGCCGCGGGGGAGCGCGATCCCGGAAAGGGGCCACGCCCGGCGATTCGGGGCTCGAGTCCTCCCAG
>CAZEHU010000353.1:0-4294 GCA_964511605.1 uncultured Myxococcales bacterium | reverse complement strand
GTAGGCGGCGGCCGGCCCGTGGGCGGCGGCGGCCAGGGCGCGCTGCCCAGCGGCGAGGCAGAGACCGGCGACCTCGAGTTGCTCGGCCTCGCCCTCGATGAGCGTCGCTCCCAGGTCGAGCTGGTTGACCACCTCGAAGAGCTCGTCTCCGAGGGCTTCGGCGTCTCGTCCGGCGCGGAGGAGGCGACCGACGGACAGGTGCACGGCCGCCCGCTCCCCCTGTGGGACCTGGGCGTACGCGGCCTCCTGCACCCGGTCGTGCAGGAAGCGGTACTCGACCTTGTGGGTGCTGGCGGCGCCCCCCTCGTCGTCGGCGAAGAGGCCGATGTAGCGGTAGTCCTCGTCGATGGGGACCACCAGCTCCTCGGTGATGGCGGCCCAGAGGCTGTCGGCCACGGTCGTGGGGTCGACCTCCATCACGCGGGCGAGGGTGCCGAGCTCGAAGGTATTGCCGACGCAGGCCGCGCGCTGGAGCGCGCCCTGGGTCGCCTCCGGCAGGCGCTGGATCTTGTGGGCCATCAGGTCGGCCACGTTGTCGGTGATGCTCATCGTCTCGACGGCGGCCCGATCCCAGCGCCAGACCCCCGCGCTCGCGTCGAAGTCGAGGACGTGGGCGTTGTAGAGCTCGGCGAGGAATTGCTCGACGAAGAAGGGGTTGCCGTGGGTCTTCTGGAAGACCGCGTCGGCCAGGTCGGCCACCTCGGAGGTGGAGGCGCTGACGGTATCCGCGACGAGCTGGCGGACCGCGTCGTTGGTGAGGGGAGCGAGGCGGAGGCTGTGCACGACGGCACCGGCGCTCTCGAGGTCGTCGAGGGCTCGGGTCAGGGCGTGGGCCGGGCCCACCTCGTTATCCCGGTAGGCGCCGAGCACGTAGAGCTGCTGCGTCTCCGCATCGGCGAGGAGGAGGTGGAGGAGCTTCAGGGAGGCGGTATCCGCCCACTGGAGGTCGTCCAGGAAGAGGGCGAGAGGGTGGTCCGCGCTCCCGAGGGCGTTGACGAAGCGCTGGAAGGTCAGGTTGAACCGGTTCTGGCTCTCCCCTGCGGGCAGCGGGATCACCGGCGCCTGCTCGCCGAGCACCAGGCCCAGCTCCGGGATGAGGTCCACCACGAGCTGGCCCAGGTCCCCCACCGCCTCCTGGATGCGAGCCCGGTAGGCGGCGATCACGTCCTCGGTCTCGGTGAGGAGATCGCCGACCAGCTCGCCGAAGGCCTGCGCGATGGCCGCGTAGGGCACGTTCTGTAGCTGATCGAACTTGCCGACCGCGAGGCGCCCCTTGTCCCGGACGATGGGCTTGTGGATCTCGTGGACGAGGCGGGACTTGCCGACCCCGGAGTAGCCCGCCACGAGGAGCAGCTCGGCTCGTCCTCCGGCGGCCCGCTGGAAGCCCTCGACCAGGGTGTGGGTCTCCGCCTCTCGTCCGTAGAGCTTCTCGGAGAGGGCGAAGCGGGCGCCGACGTCGCTGGTGCCGAGCTCGAAAGGGGCGACGGTGCCGGAGGCCGCCAGCTCGGAGCGGCAGCGCTCGAGGTCGGCCTTCAATCCGTAGGCGCTCTGGTAGCGATCCTCCGGCGCCTTCTCCATCAGCTTCATGATCACGCGCCCGAGGCCCTCGGGCACGGCCGCGCGCTCCCAGGCCGGCTCCGGGATCTGGGCGATGTGGCCGTGGACCATCGCCATCGGATCGGGATCGTCGAAGGGCAGGGTGGCCGTCGCCAGCTCGTAGAGGGTGACGCCGAGCGAGTAGAGGTCGGTGCGGTAGTCGATGGGGCGGTTCATGCGCCCGGTCTGCTCGGGGGAGATGTACTGGAGGGTTCCCTGGATCATCGAGGGGTTGCGGACCTCTGGATCCTCGCGGCTGAGCCGACTCGCCAGGTCGAAGTCGATGATCTTCACGCGGCCGGTGGACGGGTGGCGGATCAAGTTCGAGGGCTTGATGTCCTTGTGGATGATGTTGTGCTCGTGGGCGTAGCCGAGGGCGTCGGCCACCTGGGCGCCGATGTCGCAGACCAGCTCAGGGGCGAGCCCGACGGCGTCGACCGATGCTCTGAGCGCGCGGCTGCCATCGTCCTCCGAGACCAGCACCGGCTTGTGCTCGGACTCGAAGCAGTCGAGCACCTGCACGATGCCCTCGTGCTCCAGATCGAGGTTGACCTGGTAGGCGTAGCGATAGCGCGCGATGTCGCTCGGGGTCGCGGTGCCGAGCAGGGTCTTGATGACCACCGACCGCTCATCGGAGAGTCGTACGCCTCGGTAGATGATCGAGGGCGCTCCAGAGTGGAGCGTCTCTTCAATACGGAATCCGTGGATCTCGGGCACAGAGGCCTCCCGCAAGGCGCTGTCGAAGACTGAGCATGTAGGTGCGCAGCTAGGTCTCCCATAGGGCGCCTCGGCTTTCAAGCGAGGCGCAGGGAGAGCTCCCTCGCCAGGACCTCCACATGGGGCGCGCGGATCGTCGAGAGGTGGTCTCCGGGCACCGGCACCACCTCGATGGGGCCCCGCGCGAGCTTGTCCCAGCCCAGGTTGGGGTGCGGATCGAAGCGATCGTAGGAGCCGGATCGGAAGAGGGTCAGGCCTCCGTCGCGGCTGAGGGGGGCGTAGCGGAAGGTCTCGAGCACGTGGATCAGGAAGAGGCGCGCCATCGGTGTCATGGCCGGCTGCTGGAGCGCCATCAGGCTGGACTCCGGCGGCACGATCGAGGCCATCGCGCTCCGCTCGAGCAGGCGGAGCGCCGCCCGAGGGGCCCGCGCGAGCCTGCCCAGCAGGTGTCCGCGTCCCAAGGCGGCCTGCCCCATCGCCAGGTACAGGTAGTCCTGCAGGTGGGGCAGGAAGCTCTTGACGAAGCTCGTGGCGAAGAGGCTCGCCACCATCGTCGGTCCCGGGCGGTGGCCGGCGACCGGGGCCGGCTCGTCCAGGATCGCGAGCAGGCCCACCTCCTCCCCCTGATCCTCGAGGCGGAGCGCCATCTCCCAGGCGACCAGACCCCCGAAGGAGTAGCCGCCCAGGCGATAGGGGCCGTGGGGCTGGACCTCGCGGACCGCCTCCACGTAGGCCGCGCCCATCTGCTCGACCGTGGTGTGGGGCTCTGTCCGCCCGTCGAGGCCGTGGGCCTGCAGGGCCCAGAAGGGCTGGTCGGGTCCCAGGCGCCGCGCCAGCTCGAAGTAGGGGAAGACCGGGCCCGCCGCAGGATGCACGCAGAAGAAGGGCAGGCGCTCGCCCCGGCGCCGCAGCGGCACCAGCGAGGGCGCCTGGGGCTCCGGGGCCTCCGTCTCCGTGCGTGCGGCCCCATCGCCCAGGCCCCGCGCGAGCTCGGCGACGGTGAGACCCGCGAACGCGGCCCCAGGGGGCAGCTCGCGGCCGAGGGCGGTGCGGACCTCGTCCACCAGCTTCAGCAGGAGCAGGCTGTCGGCGCCGAGGGCGACAAGGTCGTCGGTGGCACCGACCCGCTCGAGGCCGAGCAGGGCGGCGGCGCTCCTCGCGAGGACTCGCTCCGTCTCGGTGCGCGGGGCGATCCAGGCCTCGTCGAGCGGCCGGGGGAGCGCCGGGGCGCGCTCCGGAGCTGTGCCACCGGACCAGGCGGCGCTCCCCGGGGCGTCGACCCAGCAGCGCACGGGCTCCAGGGGGGTGGGCGGCAGGCTGATCGAGCGGCGCTCCCCGCGGGGTCCGGGAGCCCGGGGGCCGCGGCGGGCCCAGCACCCGCCCAGTAGCTCCAGGACATCCGGGGCTTCGGGCGCGTGGCCCTCGACGATCGCCGCGCCGGGCATCGCGGCCCGGAGCACGCTGGCGAAGGGGCCCGGCGGGGAAAGCGGCAGGACCAGGGGTTGGCTCGCGGCGAGGGCGGAGGCGGCGCGATCGAAGCGGTTCGGCTCGACGAGGTGCCGGGGCCAGTGCTCGAGATCCGTGGCCTCCGCGTCCGTGAGCACGCCACCGGTGAGGCCGCTCGCGAAGGGGAGCGCCGGGACCTGGGGCCGGAGGCTCGCCGCGGCCTCGCGCAGCGGGTCAGCCAGCGGCTCGAGGAGGGGGCAGTGGGGGGGGACGGAGACCCGGATGCGTCGGGTGGCCAGGCCCGCGCTCGAGAGGCGGGCGTCCAGGGGCTCGAGCGCCTCGTCCGCCGCGCTGATCACCGTGGCCCCAGGCTCGTTGACGAGGCTGATCCACGCACGCTCGTCGAGGTGTGGAGCGACCTCGTCCGGTGCCGCGAGGACGAGCAGCGCGCCTCCTCCTCGGCCCTCCTCGCGCAGGGTGTGGAGCAGGCGGGCGCGCTCGATTGCCTCGACCCGGCCGGATACACCCAGCTTTG
>CAZEHU010000352.1:0-4307 GCA_964511605.1 uncultured Myxococcales bacterium | reverse complement strand
AGGTGAAGGCCGCCGTGGTCTACCAGCAGGACGACTACGGCCAGGACGGCCTCGAGGGCTGGAAGGAGGCGGCCGCGAAGCACGGGGTCACCGTGATCTCCGAGCAGTCGGTCGCCCCGGGCCAGAAGGACATGGCGGCCGTGGTGACCTCCCTCAAGGATGCCGGGGCCACCCACGTCCTCCTGACGACCCTGCCCTCGGCCACCGGCCCCATCCTCGGCACCGCCGCCCAGCTCCAGTACATGCCGACGTGGATCGGCAATACCCCCTCCTGGATCGACGCCTTCTTCAGCCCCAAGGTCATCCCCGGGGCGGTGTTCGCCAAGTTCCATTGGGTCCAGGCGCTGCCCTTCTGGGGCGAGAAGGTCGAGGGCATGGACACCTTCCTGAAGGCCTGGGAGGCCCACGGCAAGGAGATGGGCAATCCGGACTTCTACGTCCTGGTCTCCTACATCCAGGGTCTCGCCCTGCTCGAGGCCTCCAAGCGGGCCATCGGGGCCGGGGACATCACGCGCGCGGGGTTCATGGCGGCGCTCCGGGGCATCGACGGCTGGAACGCCGGCGGCCTCATCGAGCCGGTGAGCTTCAAGGTCCATCCCTACGTGACCGGGACGAAGACCCGCGTGCTCAAGCCCGTGATGGACAAGGCCACCTGGGAGGTGGTCGCCGACTACGCCGAGCCCTCGGCGAAGTAGGCTCGCGAGTGCTGCTCGAGGTCGAGGGCCTCGAGGTCGTCTATCACTCGGTGATGCTCGTCCTGAAGGGGGTGAGCCTCCGGGTCCCGGAGCGGGGCGTCGTGGCGCTCCTCGGCCCCAATGGGGCGGGGAAGACCACGACGCTCCGTGCCATCACGGGCCTCCTGGCGATCCATGAGGGGCAGATCACCAAAGGGACGGTCCGCTTCGCCGGGTCGAGCCTCCGTGGGGTCGGGCCCGCACGCCGGGTCGGCCGCGGCCTGGCCCAGGTGATGGAGGGGCGGCGGGTCTTCGCCGACCTTACGGTGGAGGAGAACCTGCGCGCGGGCGCCTGGGGCGTCCCCGCCTCGCGCGCCCAGGAGGCCATCGACGGCTTCTATGAGCGCTTCCCGGTGCTCGCGGAGCGTCGCCATCGGCTCGCGGGGTACCTATCCGGTGGGGAGCAGCAGATGTTGGCCATCGCTCGCTCCCTGGTCAGCCGGCCACGCCTGCTGCTCCTCGACGAGCCCAGCCTCGGCCTCGCTCCCCGCCTGGTCGGACAGGTCGCTCGCCTCATCGGGGAGATCCGTGATTCCGGGGTCGCCGTCCTCCTGGTGGAGCAGAACGCTGAGGTGGCCCTCGAGCTGGCCGATCACGGCTACGTGATGGAGAGCGGCCGCATCGTCCTCGATGGCAGCCCGGAGGAGCTGCGCGCCGACAAGGACGTGCAGGAGTTCTACCTGGGCCTCGGGGCCGGCGAGGGCGGAGGCTTCAAGGACGTCAAGCGCTACCGCCGGCGCAGGCGGTGGCTGTCGTGAGCGAGCCGCTCCTCCGCGTCGAGGGCCTCGGCCTCTCGTTCGCCGGCGTGCGTGCCCTCGACGACGTCAGCCTCGATGTGCAGCCCGGCGAGGTGCTGGCCGTCATCGGCCCCAATGGCGCGGGCAAGACCTCGCTCTTCAATTGCATCAGCGCGGTCTACCGGCCCAGCCAAGGGCGGATCCTCTTCGACGGCCACGAGCTCTCACGCCTGCAGCCGCACCGGCTGGCTTCGCTCGGCATCGGCCGCATGTTCCAGAACCTGGCGATCTTCGAGCACCTGAGCACCCTGGACAACCTCCTCCTCGGCCGGCACCACCTGTACCGATCGCGATGGTGGCAGGATCTGTTGTTTACCGCGCGCGCGCGCGAGCAGGCGGTCCTGCATCGCCGCCGCGTCGAGGAGATCATCGAGCTGCTCGAGCTCGAGCGCTACCGGGCCATGCCGGCCGGGATCCTGCCTTATGGGGTGCTCAAGCGCATCGAGCTGGGTCGGGCCCTCGCGATGGAGCCACGGCTCCTGCTCATGGACGAGCCGGCGGCAGGCCTGAACCAGGAGGAGACCGAGGATCTCGCTCGCTTCCTGACCGATGTGCGCGAGGAGCTCGAGGTGACGATCCTCCTCATCGAGCACGAGCTGCGCTTCGTGGTCGACCTGGCCGACCGGGTCGCCGTGCTGGACTTCGGGCGCCTCATCGCAGAGGGCCTCCCGGAGGAGGTCGCCCGCGATCCCCTGGTGGTGGAGGCCTACGTCGGCACCGCCGAGGGCCTGCTCGATGAGGCTACCGCATGAGCCGCCGAGAGGCAGGCGCCGTCCCGACGGCGACCGGCGCGACCCTGCCGGCACGCCTGCGCCAGCACGCTCGGACGCGCGCTCGGGACGTGGCCCTCCGCGAGAAGGCCTTCGGCGTGTGGCGAGAAGGGAGCTGGGCGGACTACCTGACAGAGGTCGCCGCGGTGGCCCACCAGCTCGCCGCCCTCGGGGTCGGCCGGGGGGACTCGGTCGCTGTCTTGAGCGACAATCGCCCGGAGTGGCTCTATGCGGACCTCGGTGCGCAATGCCTCGGCGCCCGCTCCGTGGGGGTCTACCAGACCAGCCCGGCGGAGGACGTCGCGTGGATCCTCGCCCACAGCGGCGCGCGGGTGCTCGTCTGCGAGGATCAGGAGCAGGTGGACAAGGCCGTCGCCGTGCGGGCGGAGACCCCGGCGCTCGAGCACGTGATCGTCATCGATCCCCGCGGCACCCGCAGCTACTCCGACAAGCGCTTGCGGCCGTGGGACGCCTTCCTCGAGGCCGGGCGCGCGGCCCACGCGGCGGATCCAGGATGGATCGACCAGCGCATCGATGCCCTCGCTCCCGAGGCCCCCTCGATGGTGGTCTACACCTCGGGCACCACCGGACACCCCAAGGGAGCCCTGCTCTCGAGCGCGAGCGCCCTGTCGATGGCGGATGCCTGCGTCGAGGTCCTCTCGGTCGGGCCCGAGGAGCTGATCCTCAGCTACCTCCCCCTCTGCCACGTGGCGGAGAAGATCTTCAGCCTCTTCTTGCCGCTGACAGTGGGCTGCGTCGTGCACTTCGGAGAGTCGATCGAGACCGTGCGCTCCGACCTGCGCGAGGTGTCGCCGACCGTCTTTCTCGGGGTGCCGCGCATCTGGGAGAAGATCCACGCCTCGGTGAGCCTCAAGATGCGCGACAGCTCCTGGCTGAAGCGCCGCCTGTACGAGCGCTGTTCGAGGCGGGGCTCCGCGATCGCGGGGCGACGTCGACGTGGCGCCCTGACCCTCCTCGATCGTGTGGAGTGGTGGCTCGCGGACCTGCTGGTCTTCCGGGCGCTCCAGGAGCGCTTGGGCCTGAGGCGCTGTCGCCTGCCGGTCGCGGGGGCGGCGCCCATCTCCGCGGATCTGCTCGGCTGGCTGTGGGGGATCGGCGTGCCGGTCCTCGAGGGCTATGGGCAGACCGAGTGCGCGGGCGTCAGCAACCTGAATCCACCGGGTGCCCCACGACTGGGGACGGTCGGACAGGCCCTGTCGGGGACAGAGGTGCGGCTGGCGGAGGACGGTGAGATCCCGGTCCGTGGCCCCGGGGTCTTCACGGGCTATCTCGACGACGAGGAGGCCACCCGCGCCACCCTGGACCCGGAGGGCTGGCTCGCCACGGGGGATGTCGGCGGCATCGACGCGGACGGCTACCTGTCGATCACCGGCCGCAAGAAGGAGATCATCATCACCGCCGGCGGCAAGAACCTGTCTCCGGAGAAGATCGAGAACGCCATGAAGCTCAGCCCCTACATCAAGGAGGCCGTGGCGATCGGCGACGCCCGCAGGTTCGTCGGCGCCCTGGTGATGATCGACCGGGATGCGGTGGGGGATTGGGCCGATCGCCAGGAGCTCGCCTATACCTCCTACGGCGATCTGGCCTCCAAGCCGGACGTGATCCGGCTCATCACCGAGGCGGTAGACGAGGCCAACGGGCACCTGGCGCGGGTCGAGCAGGTGCGGTCTTTCCGCCTCCTGCCGCGAGAGCTGAACCAGGACGATGGGGAGCTGACCGCGACGCAGAAGGTGCGCCGCCGATCGGTGCTCGAGGCGTGGGGCGAGCTGGTGGAGACCATGTACGGGCCCGGGGGCTCTCCGTGAGCACCTTCACCCAGCTCCTGGCCGGAGGGCTCGCCCTCGGGGCGATCTACGCGCTGGTGGCCCTGGGCTTCGTGGCGATCTACCGCGCGAGCCAGGTCTTCAACTTCGCCCACGGGGAGCTCCTCAGCGTCGGGGCTTTCTCCATGGTGGCCCTGAGCGAGCTGGGGCTTCCGTGGGCCC
>CAZEHU010000351.1:0-4310 GCA_964511605.1 uncultured Myxococcales bacterium | reverse complement strand
GGGTTCGCGGACGGCGGCACGCTGCTCATCAACACGTCGCTGGCGCCCGATGCGGCAGTCGGGGGGTTGGACCGGCACCGGGTGGCGACGGTCGATGCGACGTCGATCGCGCGACGGCACGGGATCGGCACGCGCTCGGTGGTGATCGTGAACACCACGCTTGCTGGCGCGTGGGCGCGCCTCTTCGGGGTGCCCCACGAGGTGCTGGAGGGCGCGTACCAGGACCTCGGCCTGGCGCGGGACCTGCCTGCAGCCCACGAGGCGTGGGAGGCCGTAGCTGTGGCCGGAGGCTCGATCGACGCCGAGGGCGCGGCGGCCGGCGCCGAGAACAGGGTGTCGGGGGTGGATGAGGCGGGGGTCTCGAGGAAGGCTGGGGTGCCGGCGGCCGGGGGAGCTGTCGAGCCCCTCGTGGACCACGACTCCAGCCCTGCGCCCCTGCTGAAGACCGGCAATTGGCGCAGCCAGACGCCCTCGTGGATCGCCGGGCGGGCGCCCTGCAACGCCGCCTGCCCGGCGGGCAACGACGTCGTCGGCTTCGTGCAGGCGCTCTACCGCGAGGGCGAGGCCGCGGCCGCGGCCGTCCTTGCGCGGACGAACCCCCTGCCCGGGGCGTGCGGCTGGCTCTGCCCGGCGCCCTGCATGACCGGGTGCAATCGAGGGCGGGCCGACGGAGCCGTGGACGTCAAGGGGATGGAGCGCAAGGTGGCTGCCGAGGCGCCGGCGCCGGCTCCGGTGGTCCCCGCTGAGGCACCACGCCACCTCGTCGTGGTGGGGGGAGGACCGGCGGGCCTGAGCGCCGCGTGGACCGCGCGGCAGGCCGGCCACGAGGTCACGCTCTTCGAGGCCGAGGCGGAGCTCGGCGGGCGCCTCAAGGCCGAGGTGGCCAGCGGCGCGCTGCCCGAGCTCACGCTGGCGTGGGAGCTCGAGTCCATCGTCCGCGCAGGGGTGGAGCTGGAGCTGGAGCGCCGCATCGGCGGCGACGACCTCGAGGCCCTGGAGGCCGACGCGGTGCTCCTCACCGCCGGCGACGGGGAGGCGGCGCCCGAGGCCGAGCCGCCCCGCTTCGACAGCCGCACCTTCGGCAAGGCCGACCGGAGCGTGGCGCACGCCATCGGATCCGGGCGGCGTGCGGCGCTCCACGCGCTCGATGCCCTCGGCGCCCTTCCGGACGCGCAGCGCCCAGCGCCGAAGCAGAAGACCGTCGGGCACAGAGCGGTCCGCCACGAGCACTTCGCGCCGGCGCCTCGCATCGAGGGAGCGTCCGACGCCCTGTCCACGGCCGACGTGGATCCCTGCGAGGCTGCACGCTGCTACTCCTGCGGGACCTGCACCCTCTGCGACCTCTGCCTGGTCTACTGCCCGGAGGGCATCGTCCACCGAGTCGACGGCGGCTACGAGGCGGACCTCGAGTACTGCAAGGGCTGCGGCATCTGCGCAGCGGAGTGCCCGCGCGGCATCGTCGTGATGGCATGAGGGGAGGCGGAGCCATGCAGCTTGTGACCGGCAACCACGCGGCGGGCCTCGCGGCCACGCTGGCCGCCCGCGCGAACCGCCACGCCCGGGGCTTCGGCGCGGGCATCTACCCGATCACCCCCCAGACCGAGTGCATCGAGTTCCTGTGCGCGCAGCAGATCGACAAGGGCCACGTGGTCCGCGTCGAGAGCGAGCACAGCGCGATGGCGGTCTGCATGGGGTTCTCCCTGAGCGGCGCTCGCACCTTCACGGCCTCGTCCTCGAACGGGCTCGCGTATATGGCCGAGAACGTCTTCGCCGCGGGCCTCCTGCGGCTGCCCATCGTGATGATGGCGGTCAACCGGACGCTGGGTCCGCCCTGGAACATCTGGGTCGACCACGGCGACACCCTGGCCCTCCGCGACGCGGGCTGGATCCAGCTCTACTGCGAGGACAACCAGGAGGTCGCGGATACCACCCTGGCGGCCTTCCGCCTCGCCGAGGATCACCGCGTCCTCCTGCCGGCGCTGGTCTGCCAGGACGCCTTCGTGCTCTCCCATACCGTCATGCAGACGGACATCCCCGCCCAGGAGGCCGTCGACGCTTTCCTGCCCGACTGCGACCTGCCCCATCGCGTCAGCGACAAGCCCGTGGTGGTGGGCGGGCTGGACTTCCCCCACGAGACCGAGGTCCACCGCCGGCAGCAGGCCGAGGCGATGGCCGCCGTGCCAGCGGTCTGGGCGGAGATCCAAGACGCCTTCGAGGAGACCTTCGGACGGCGGCTCGCCGATCCCATCGTGCCCTATCGCACCGAGGACGCCGAGCTGATCCTGGTCTCGATGGGCACGACCGCGGCCACCGTGCGCGCCGCCGTGGACAGCGCCCGCGCCAAGGGACAGCGCGTCGGCGCCCTACGGGTCCACCTCTTCCGCCCCCTGCCGGAGGAGCCGCTCCGTCAAGCCCTCGCGGGCGCCGCCCGGGTGGCGGTCCTCGACCGCGACCTCTGCCCCGGGCTCGGCGGCATCCTCTGGTCGGAGGTGCGCTCGCTCGGCGCTCCTGGCGCGCTCCTCCAGGGCTATATCGCCGGCCTCGGTGGCGGCGATGTCCGGGAGGCCCACATCACCGCGGTCATCGAGGACGCCCTCGAGCGCGAGTCCGCCGCGCCCCCGGTCCTGATGGAGGTCGCACCATGAGCCGCCAGGGACCCTTCAACGAGCCCATCATGGGCGGGCTGCCCCAGACCGAGGCCGATCGCTCCGAGCCGCTGCTCCGCGCAGGCAATACCAATTGCGGCGGCTGCGGCATGTCGATCGGCCTGCTCTTCCTGAGCCGAGCCGCCACCGATGTGCCGATCCAGGTCGTCATCCCGGCCTGCTGCGGCATCGTCACCGCCGGGCCCTTCCCCTACTCGGCCTACGGAGCGCCGGTCGTGGCGACCACCTTCGCTTCAGCCGCCGCCGTGGCCACGGGGCTCTCCCATGCCGCCCGCCTCAACGGCGACCGGACGCGCGTCATCTGCTGGGCTGGCGACGGCGGCACCTTCGACATCGGCCTGGCTACCCTCTCCGCCGCCGCCGAGCGCAACGAGGACATCCTCTACCTCTGCTACGACAACGAGATCTACGGCAATACCGGCGGCCAGCGCTCCTCCGCCACGCCCACCGGCGCCCGCACCACCACGACCGCGACCGGCAAGGGGGAACCGAAGAAGGACATCGTCGCGATCCTCGCCGCGCACCGCATCCCCTACGCGGCCACGCTCTCCCTCGCGCACCCAGAGGACGCGATGCGCAAGCTCGAGATGGCCCTCGAGATGCCGGGGTTCCGCTTCCTCCACCTGCTCTCGCCCTGCCCCACGGGCTGGAAGTCGGAGCCGGCGGACGGCATCGAGCTCCTGCGCCTCGCGGTGCAGTCCGGGCTCTACCCGGTCTACGAGGTCTTCGACGGCCGCCGCTACGTGCTCAATGTCGACCCGGACAGCGACCTCGAAGCTGCAGACGAGGCGCTGGCTCGCTGGATCGAGCTCCAGGGCCGCTTCCGCTCCGCGCCCGTCGATGCGGCCCGGGTGCGCGCCGACATCCAGGAGGAGTGGCGGCACCTTCGCCACCTCGCCTCCGTGACAGCGTGAGCCCGAGACTTTCGCCCCAGCGCACTTGACGACCGGCAGAGCGATCGGGCCCGATAGCGACCGGTAGACCGCGAAGACCGCGGCGGCCGCCGCGATCGCAATCCAGGGGAGGGTCGAGAAATGCTTTTCAGTACAGTGAAAGTCGCGGCGATCGGGGTTCTGCTGTGCGTGTGTGTGGGCCTCCTGGGAGGGTGCGCGTCGATCTTCGGCGACCCGACGAAGCTCATCTCGATCAGCTCCAACGTGGAGGGCGCCGAGGTGCTCGTGAACGGGGCGCCGGTGGGCCAGACCCCCCTCTCGCTCGATGTCGACCGACAGACTTTCGCGCACCACCAGGTGACGGTCCGCGCCGACGGCTACCGCTCGAAGTCGTTCATGCTCAAGAAGGGGCTGAACACCATCGCGCTCGCGAACTGCACCTTCGTCTACTACTGGGCGACCGATGCGACGACAGGGGCCATGATCGACTACACGCCGGAGGGCTACTACGTCGAGATGGAGCCCCACATGGCGGGCGACTCCGCGGCTCCCTGGTCCCGCGAGGGTGAGCTCCTCCGCTTCCTCGCCAATCGGCGAGCCGCGCTCCTTCGCGACGTGGCTCGAGGCGGCGGCACCGACACCGACGCGCTCGCGCTCCTCCTCGACGTGCCCGCGCCGCTGCAGCGCGAGTGGACCTCTGGAATGGGGACCTCCATGGCGGGGCTGTTGGAGGCAGAGGGCCCACACGAGC
>CAZEHU010000350.1:0-4317 GCA_964511605.1 uncultured Myxococcales bacterium | reverse complement strand
GGGCGCGCACGCTCCGCCACACCCTCAAGCACATCAAGTGGATCGCCAACAAGCGCGGCCTCGAGGCCGTCGTGCTCCACTCCTTCACCCACCTCGGCGCCGAGAGCGCGAGCCCGACCTTCGCCCGCGATCTGCTGGGCGACCTGCAGGGCCGCCTCGAGGCCACCGGCTATCGGGTCCACCAGACCCCCTTCGGCTGGCTCTCCTCCTGGGAGATCGCGGTCTACGGCGAGAGCCTCGCGAAGGTCTTCAAGCAGATCTAGACTACGGCCCGCTCATTCGAGGTGGCCATCGCGCAGATGCTCCTCCGGTCCGCCGCCGTCCGCGTGCGGAGCTCCTGAACGGCGAGGGAAAAGCATGAAGCGAATCTACGTCGACGCGGACGCCTGCCCGGTCAAGGACGAGGTCTATCGGGTCGGAAAGCGCCTCTGCTGGCAGGTCTTCGTCGTCGCCAACCAGCAGCTCGACACTCCGATGTCGCGGCTGATCTTCACTATCGTGGTGAGCCGGGGTGAGGACGCTGCCGATGACTACATCGCGGAGAAGGCTGGCCCTGGTGATGTGGTGATCACGGCGGACATCCCGCTGGCAGCGCGATCGCTCGACAAGGGCGCCCGGGTGCTCGGTCCCAGGGGCAGGGAGTTCTCCGAGGCCTCGATCGGCGACGCCTTGGCCTCCCGCGCCCTGGGCCAGGACCTGCGCGAGGCTGGCATCATGACAGGCGGTCCTGCGCCGATGCAGCCCAAGGATCGCTCCCGCTTCTTGGGCAAGCTCGACGAGATCCTCCACGCCCTCCAGCGGGAGCACCCGGAGGGCTGAGCGCGATCAGTCCTCCAGACTCGACTCGCTGCCAGCCTGGTGTCGCACGGGCTCGCGCGCGCCGGCATCGGCCCGAGCGGCGGCCAGATCGACAGCGTCTCCGACCGCCTCTTCGAAGTACCGGCCCCGGAAGTATAGCGCCACGTTGACTAGCCCGATCAGGACGGGCACCTCGACGAGGGGCCCGATGACGGCCGCGAAAGCGGCGCCCGAGTCGATCCCGAAGACCGCCACGGCCACGGCGATGGCGAGCTCGAAGTTGTTGCTCGCAGCCGTCAGCGAGAGCGTCGCGGTCTTGGAGTAGTCGGCGCCGATCCGCCGCCCCATCCAGAAGCTGATGAGGAACATCACCACGAAGTAGAGGAGCAGCGGCACGGCGATCCGCAGGACGTCCATGGGGATGGAGACGATCAGCTCCCCCTTGAGGCTGAACATCACCATGATGGTGAACAGGAGCGCGACGAGCGTGAGCGGGCTGAGCCTGGGAATGAACGAGCTCTCGTACCAGCCCCTGCCCTTGAGCTTGACGAGGGCGAGCCGGGTCAGCATCCCGCCGAGGAAGGGGATGCCGAGGTAGATGAAGACGCTCTCCGCGATCTGCCCCATGCTCACCTGGACGACGCTCCCTTCGAGGCCAAAGAGCGGCGGCAAGACCGTGATGAACACCCATGCGTAGACGCTGTAGCAGAGGACCTGGAAGACGCTGTTGAACGCCACGAGGCCGGCGGCGTACTCGGTGTCGCCGTGGGCCAGCTCGTTCCACACGATGACCATCGCTATGCATCGGGCGAGGCCGATCATGATGAGGCCCACCATGTAGTCCGGGTGGTCCGGGAGGAAGAGGATGGCCAGCGCGAACATGAGCACGGGGCCGACGACCCAGTTCTGGACGAGGGAGAGTCCAAGCACCCGCCAGTTGCGGAAGACCTCGCCGAGCTCCTCGTACCTCACCTTGGCCAGGGGCGGGTACATCATCAGGATGAGCCCGATCGCGATCGGCACGTTCGTGGTCCCCACCTGGAAGCGATCGATGAACGTCTCGACGCCCGGGACGAGATGGCCCGTACCGACGCCGGCTGCCATCGCCAGGAAGATCCACACGGTGAGGTAGCGATCGAGGAGCGGGAGCCTGCGGGTCGCGCCCGCTGGTGGCGTCATCGCCTGGCTCCTGAGCCAGCGTCCGGCGCCTCGCAACGCGGGCTGCGCCGCAGCCGGCGTGCCCGTTCGACGTCGGACGCACCGACGTCATCGGCTCGCAGCGACGCCGAGAGGCTCTCGAGCGCTGCGCGCGACGGACCGTCGAGGTCGCCGGCGATCCGGTAGTACACCCAGGTCCCGTCGCGACGGTCGCCGACCAGACCGGCCTGCTTGAGCGTGACGAGATGTCGAGAGGCCTTCGACTGCGAGACATCGAGCGCCGTCTCGACGTCGCAGACGCAGAGCTCGCCCAGCTCCAGGAGGAGGTGGAGCGCCCGAAGACGGGTCTCATCCGCGAGGGCCCTGTGGAGCGTGGTGAGGTCCTTCAGCATGATCCCAACCGTATACCCGGGTATCCGCGTATCGGGGTTGCTTCTACTCGATGTCCGTGCGGCCCGCAACAGCGGGTGCGCCCGGATCCTGCGGCCATCGGCGAAGCGGCGCCGGCCAACGCCGTCAGAGGTCGTCTCAGCGTCGTCCGCGGGGGCGGGTAGGGCTGGAACGACGTCAGAGGTCGTCTCAGCGTCGTCCGCGGGGGCGGTCATCGGGACGGCGCCGGCGGAGGGTCCAGGCAGCATGGTGCTCCCCGAGGACGGGGGCGCACAAGCGCAGCACGGACGTGTAGAGCCGATTGGCGACTCGACCCACCAGGAGGCTGTACCGCATGGCTTCGTCGGCGTCTCGGCGCCCCAATGCGGTACAGCCTCCCAGACGTGCGAGGCGAAGAGGGCGAGCCGGTATCGCCGGCAAGCGAGAGCGCTTCGTCTTCATCGCCGAGGACATCTAGAACGGCAGCGACAGATCGTCAGGCACCTCGCCGTCCTCGGCGAAGAGCGTCAGGTACTCCATCACGTTGCGCAGCTCGCGCACGTTGCCGGGCCACCCGTGGCGCTCGAGGCGACCGAGCAGCCGATCGCTGATGTGCACCTGGGGCTCGCCGCGATCGGCAGCGATTTGCTCGGCGAAGTGCTCCACGAGGATCGGTAGATCCTCGAGGCGCTCCCGTAGAGGGGGCAGGGTCAGCGTGACCGTATTGATGCGATACAGGAGGTCCTCGCGGAAGCGACCCGCCGCCACCTCCTCGTGGAGATCGCGGTTGGTGCCCGTGACGTAACGGACGTCGACGGCCACGCACTTCGAGCTCCCGACCGGGGTCACCTCCCCCGTCTCGAGCACCCGCAGCAGCCGGACCTGCACGTCCGGGCTGACCTCGCCGATCTCGTCGAGGAGGAGGGTGCCCCCATCAGCGAGCTGGAAGTGTCCCCGTCGATCCCGCACGGCCCCAGTGAAAGCGCCCCGCACGTGCCCGAAGAGCTCGCTCTCGATCAGGTTGTCCGGGATCGCCCCGCAGTTGATCGCCACGAAGGGCGCCCGGCGTCGCGGGCCGTTGTGGTGCAGGGCCCGCGCGACCAGCTCCTTGCCGGTGCCCGACTCGCCCGCCACCAGCACGGTCACCTTCCGCTCGACGACCCGATCCACCTGGGCGAGCACCTCCCGCATCGCGCCGGATCGGTGGAGGATGCGGTCGTAGCTATGGCGGAGCTGGATCGAGCGCTGGGCGGCCTCCGCGGCGCGCTCCGCTCGCTCGCGCCGGAGCGACTCCTCCTCGAGGCGGGCCCGCGTACGGGTGAGATCCCGCTCCGTCTGCCGCCGGAGCCGCTCGAGCTCCGAGACCTGCACGTGGTGGCGGAGGGCGAGGGCGGAGGCATCGAGCAGCAGACCGACCTGCGCATCGTCGCCGGCGAGATCCGCGAACCCGACGCCGCTCGCGCCGTCGAGCACGAGCAGGCCGACGCGCCGATCCGCGTGCTGGAGGGCCACGGCCTCGCGGCGGAGCGGCAGAGCGGCAGCGCCGCCTCGCGAAGTGTCGTCGACCGGGGCGGCACGAGGGGGAGGCGCCAGGGTAGGGCGCTCCTCCCGCAGGAGGTCGCGCGACAGGCCCCGTGGCCCCTCGACGCCTCCCCCGAGAGGCGCCCGCCCCTCGGCGCGTCCGGCCAGCACCACCAGCTCGCGCCCCTCCGGCACGAGCAGCCATGCCCGCCGCGCCCCGGCCGCTTGGATCACGGCATCGAGGATCGCCTCGCCCAGGGCTGCGACGCCCGCCGCCCGCGTGATCCGCCTCGCCTCAGCGAGGACATAGGTGAGGGCCTCGAGGTCGCGATCCTGCTCCCCCGAGCCCCCCGCTGCCGCCCCGAGGATCGGGGGCACCTCTCCGAGGAGCCGCCGGGCATCCTCCAGCACCGCGGCGTGGATGGCCCTCGACAGGAAGGGCGCCCGATCGATGGGCCGAAGATCCAGGGT
>CAZEHU010000349.1:0-4318 GCA_964511605.1 uncultured Myxococcales bacterium | reverse complement strand
CTCCTCGTCGAGGGCCTCGAGCACGGCCTTGAAGCGCGCCTCGAAGTCCCCGCGATAGCGGGTGCCTGCGATGAGGCTGCCCATGTCGAGGGAGTAGATCGTCACCCCGCCGAGGGCGTCCGGCACCTCTTCGCGCACCACCTTCCGGGCCAGGCCCTCGACGAGCGCGGTCTTGCCGACCCCGGCGTCACCCACCAGGAGCGGGTTGTTCTTCCGGCGACGGGCGAGCACATGGACGATGCGCTCGATCTCGCGCCTTCGCCCGATGAGGGGGTCGATCTCCCCCCGCGCCGCGCGCTCGTTGAGGTTTGTGGCATACGCCTCGAGAGGGTTCTCGGAGATCTCCTCGTCGGAGCCCTCCCCTGCGATCGCACCATCGCCCTCGCCGCCGGCGCCCTCCTCGAAGCGCGGCCGCCCGCTGCCGCCGCGGCTGACGCCGTGGGAGATGTAGCGGACGACGTCGAGGCGGGACGCCCCGGCCTGCTCCATCAGGTAGATCGCGAAGCTCTCGCGCTCGCTGAAGATCGCCACCAGCACGTTCTTGGTCGCGACCTCGTCCTTGCCGGCGCTCTGGCAGTGGAGCGCGGCGCGCTGCACGACCCGCGAGAAGCCCATCGAGGGGTGCACCTCGAGGCGCACCCCCTCGGGAACAGGGTCCACGTCGTCCGACAGGTGCTCCTCGAGGGCCTCGCCGAGGAGCTCGACGTCGCACCCGGCCCGCTCCAGGATCCGGCGGGCCTCCTTGTCCTTGAGCAGGGCCCAGAGCAGGTGCTCGACCCCGGCGAACTCGTGGCGACGCCGGAGCGCCTCCTGGAGGGCCAGGTCCATGGAGATCCGGAGCTCGGCGGCGACCTTCATCGACTCTACTCCTCGGGCTCCGTCGTACACATCAGGGGCATGCGGTGTTCCTCGGCCAGGTGCGTCACCTGGGTAGCCTTCGTCTCCGCGATGTCGCGCGTGAACACCCCAGCGACGCCAGCTCCCTTGTGGTGGATCTGGAGCATCAGGTGGGTGGCCTCGGCCTCGCTCTTGCGGAAGACCTGGGCGAGCACCCAGACGACGAACTCCATCGTCGTATAGTCGTCGTTGTGCAGGAGGACCTTGTACAGCCTGGGCTTCTTGGTCTTCGGCTTGCGCTCGAGGACGGTCTGGGAGCCACCATCCTCTCGCCTGGGTCCACGCTTCTCGGCCACGGGCACTCCTCCGGCAGAGACATGGTACGGGCGTCACCTCCGGGCGGCCAAGCATAGGGACCGCCACGCCGGAGCCAAGCCCGGATCCCGGAGGAGGTCTGCCGCGAGGCGCCTGCGCTACCTTGACCTGAGGGGGCCGCCTTGCCACGGTCCGCCCTCCTCGCACCTGGAGTGCGCCCCTTTGCCCACGACGCTCGAGACCCGCTTCCTGATCGTTGGCGCCGGCGCCACGGGGTTGGCCTTCGCCGACTGGCTCGAGGGGGAGGACTACCTGGTCGTCGAGCGCGAGTCCGAGCCCGGTGGCTGGTGCCGCACCGTCGTCCAGGACGGCTTCATCTGGGACTACTCCGGCCACTTCTTCCACTTCCGCCACCCGGAGGTGGAGCGCTACCTCATCGGGCGCATGGAGGGGCAGCGCATCCGCACGATCCGCAAGAGCGCCAAGATCCTCTTCGCCGGCGGGCTCGTGGACTTCCCTTTCCAGAAGAACATCCACCAGCTCCCGCGAGAGGACTTCATCGACTGCCTCGTGGATCTGTACTTCAAGGCGGAGGACTACCCGCCGGACGGCCCCCCCGCCAGCTTCGGCGAGCTCCTCTACCAGCGCTTCGGCCGCGGCATCACCGAGCGCTTCCTCAGGCCCTACAACGAGAAGCTCTACGCCACGGGGCTCGGGCGCCTCGACGTCGACGCCATGGGCCGCTTCTTCCCGTGGGCCGATACCGACGCGATCATCCGCCACTTCCGAGAGCCGGATCCGGCCAGCTACAACGCCACCTTCACCTACCCGGAGGGAGGAGCGATCCAGTACATCCACGCGCTCCTCGAGGGGGTCGAGGCCGATCGGATCCTCTACGACGCCCCCCTCCGGTCCATCGACCTCGAGCGGCGCGAGGCCCGCACCGACGAGCACCTGATCCGCTTCGAGCATCTGATCAGCTCAGCGCCCTTCCCGCGCCTCCTCGAGCTCACCGGAGCGGTGCCCGATCCGGAGATCTACACCTGGAACCAGGTCCTGGTCTTCAACATGGGCTTCGACAAGAAGGGGCCCGAGGATCTGCACTGGTGCTACGTGCCCGAGCCGGACCTCGTCTTCTACCGGGTCGGCTTCTACGACAATATGTTCGAGACCGAGAGGCTCAGCGCCTACATCGAGATCGGCCTGCCTCAGGATCATCGGGTCACCCCCGAGCTGGTCGAAGAGATGCGCCAGCGCACCCTGGTCGATCTCCGACGTGCCGGCTTCACCTCCGATCACGAGCTCGAGAGCTGGCATACGGTCACCATGAATCCGGCCTACGTGCACATCACCCAGCGCTCGGTGGCCGAGGTCGCCCGCGAGACAGGGAGGCTCGCGACGAGCGGGGTGCACTCGATCGGCCGGTACGGCTCGTGGACCTACTGCTCCATCGAGGACAACATCCTCGAGGCCCGGGCCCTCGCCGAGGCGCTCGATCCCGCCACGCGCGCGAGAGTCGAGGGCCGGTGATCCTCGCGAGCCGGGGGCCGATCTTCCGCTCCCTTCCCGCTCAGTCCGCGTCCCGCACCGCCCGCAGGATGGCATCCCCGTCCGGGAGCTGGAGGATCCGCTCCCGGCTCACCGGCCCGAGCTCGCCCAGGCCGTACTGCTCCTCGTAGAGCCGGTAGACCTGCTTCGGGCAGATGTCCGCGAGCGCGCACTGAGCGCTGTGGGGACAGGGACGGGTGGCCGCGCTGAAGGCCGTGGCCTTGCGCTGGCCCATCGAGTGCTCGAAGCCCGCCGAGCGATAGAAGGTGCCCGCCGGCTCCCGGACCCGATCGCGGATGCGATGGGGGGCGAGCAGCTCGTGGCCCGAGCTCTCCTGGTGGGTGAGGGCCACGCACGGGAGGATCTCCCCGAGGGGCAGATCGCCGAGGGGCCACCAGCCCTCCGGGTAGATGCGCTCGAGGGCGTCGGTCATGCGGACGGAGACGTCCCGGTAGCGATCGGTCTTCGAGGAGGTGTTGGGAAAAGCAAGGTGCACCTCCCACCAGCGGCCCAGCGGCTTGACCAGATCGCGCACACCGACCATCTCGTCCAGGTTCTGCCGCATCAGGACGGTGGTGAAGATGAGGGTGCCGCCCTCGCCCATGCCCTGCCGCAGGTTGTCGACCGCGCGCATCACCTTGGCGAAGGCGCCCACCTCCCCGGTGATCGCGTCGTGCACGGCGGGGGTGGCGCCGTAGATCGGCACGTAGATCGAGAAGCGCTCCGGCTGGGCCGCCAGGAAGCGCTCGCAGAACGCCGGATCCGCCAAGGGGCGGCAGGTGGAGTGCAGGTGGAACTCGCTGAAGCCCACCTCCCGCGCGAGGTCGAGGAGCTCGATGAGATAGGGCGCGTTCAGGGGCTCGATGCCGTTGATGCGCAGGACCCGGGTGCCCGACTGGCCGGAGCGGACGATGTCCGCCTTGAGCTGCTGCACGAAGAGCGAGTTCTCGTCCAGGATCGGGTAGATCTCCTCGCGGATCGAGCAGAAGCCACAGGTCAGCCCGCAGGGCGCGGGGATCGCGAGGTTCAGGGCCGGCGGCACGTCGTCCGCCTCGCCCTCGCGCGCCTCCGGCTGCGGATGGCGGAAGCGAACTCCCCGATCGACGGGCTCCAGCGCGAGCGCGAGCTCCTCGGCGAGCCGTGCGTTCACCTCGGCGCGGGCGCCCTCGGTAGCCTCTCCGAAGACCAACTTGTACGTGATGTCGAGGCTGCGCGTCCGGAAGGCCGCGGGCCGCGCGTCGTCCCGCAGGCGGAGGCGCAGCCGCGGGTTGAAGGCCTCGCCCTCGCGGCGGAAGGCCAACACGATCTCCTCTGCTCCGTGGGGGTGCACCTCGCTGAGCTCCCAGCCCTCGAGGAGCTCGGTGCCGACCGGCAAGGAGGGAGCCAGCCACCGTGCGACCGCATCCGCCTCGAAGAGCTGCTCGACGTCCTCGCTCGACGCGCGCTCGAGGGCCTCGGCCTCTCGGAGGCGCACCGTCGCAGGCGCCCTGGCCAGGGCCTGACACGCCAGGGCCGCGAGCCGCTTGACCTCGGAGGGGGTGGCTCCGTCGTCGAGATCCCAGGCCCCCGGCGCCCTCCGATAGCCGACCGCGTAGGTCTCCCCGGTGAGGAAAGCATT
>CAZEHU010000348.1:0-4320 GCA_964511605.1 uncultured Myxococcales bacterium | reverse complement strand
CGATCGAGGCCTCGATCAGGAAATCGAGGGGCTCGATGTCCTTCTTGCTCGGCACCGACGCGGTGACGGTCACCAGTTGATCGGCGGCGGCGTCCAGGCTCAGCTCGACGACGGCCCGGCCGCTCGCATCGGTCGAGGCGCTGAGGCTCGACAGCTTGGCGACCGCAAGGGGAGCATCGCTCTGGAACGCCACAAGGGCGTCGGCCACCGGTACGCTATCAGCGTCCACGTAGTACACCGCCAGCGCGAGGGTGGACCCGCCAGAGGCCTTCAGCTTGCAGCTCGCCTCGCACGGGAGACCATCGTCACCGGTCGCCTTCTCGAAGAAGATCCGGCCGATGTCGCTCGCGACCGATCCGCTCGGCTCCGGCTGGGCCTCGGGTTCGGCCTGGGCCTCCGGCTCGGGCTCGCCGGTCGTGGGCTGACTCGCGGCGAAGCCCCGCGTCTCCGCCGGCGGCTTCTTCACGACGACGACCTCGTCGCCACAAGCGTTGACGAGGAAGACGAGGGACGTCAGGAGGTGCGGATTGGCTCTCTGCATGGGCCCATCGTACCAGAGGCCCGCCGGCCAGCGGGAGAGTCTGGCTCAGAGGCGGTGCAAGGGAGCGCCTGCCTGTGCTACCAACCCTTGGGAGCCGGGATGGCGGAACTGGAAGACGCGGGGGGCTTAAAACCCCCTGGCCTCGGGCCTTGTGGGTTCGACTCCCACTCCCGGCAGCTCCTCTCCCAGCAGGTGGCGTCTCAGCGCCGGCCCGCTGCGAGGGGCTCATGCCAGGCGATCGAGCATCTCGTGGACCACGCTGATCTGGAGCATGTTGGTGGAGCCGGAGATGCCCACGGGGACGCCCCCGAGGACCGCGACGGAGTGCTCGGGCTCGAGCAGGCCGCGCTCCACCAGGGTGTGGAAGTTCTCCTCCACCATCATGTCGTACCGGCCGACGTGCTCGCAGTGGATGCAGTGCACGCCCCAGGTCAGGCCCAGGCGGCGCACGATGGTCTCCGCCGGCGTCGACGCGATGATCGGCGTCTGGGGTCGAAACGCGGCGATCTTCCGCGCGGTACGTCCCGACGAGGTCAGCGCGACGATCGCTTCAAGCCCCAGATCCCGGGCGGCAACCGCCGCGCTCCGGGCGATGAGCTCGTCCCGCCGCGTCACCTGTCGATCGAAGAGGGCCTCGCGGCTCAGGTCCGCGTGGGCCTCGACGTGCAACGAGATGCGCCGAAGCGTGCGCACGGCCTCGACCGGATGGGCGCCGACGGAGGTCTCGTTCGACAGCATCAAGCAGTCGGCCCCGTCGAGGATCGCGTTGGCCACATCGCTGGTCTCCGCCCGGGATGCCACGGGGCTCTGGACCATGCTGTCGAGCATCTGAGTCGCCACCACCACCGGATGCCCGGCGGCGTTGGATTTGCGGATGATCGCCTTCTGGGCCAGCGGCACCTCCTCCGGAGGCATCTCCACGCCGAGGTCCCCGCGAGCGACCATCACGCCGTACGAGGCCTCGATGATCTCGTCGATGTTCTCCACCCCGACGCGGCTCTCCACCTTGGCGATGATCGAGATCTCGCTCGCCTGCTGGCCCAGCTCCTCGCGTACGGCCTCAACATCCGCGGCGCGGCTGACGTAGGAGGCGGCCAGGAAGTCCACGTGCCGGCTGGCGGCGAAGCGCAGATCGCGCTTGTCGGAGGCGTCGAGGTAGCTCGCCGGGACGAAGCGGGAGTCCGGGGCCGCGACGCCCTTGCGGCTCTTGATCGTGCCGCCGGTCAGCACCTCGCAGCCCACCGCCGAGCCCTCGAGCAGGTCCACCACCCTGAGGCGGATGCGGCCGTCGTCGATCAACAGCGCGTGGCCGACGTCGAGAGCCTCGAAGAGCTCGTCGATGGGCACCCGCAGCTCTCCGCGCTTGCAGCTCTCCCTCCCGGCAGCGAGGCGGACGCGATCGCCGCGTCGGACCTCGAAGGGGGACTCGCACTCCGTGAGTCGCATCTTGGGGCCCTGCAGATCCACCAGGATCGCCACGCGCCGGGAGAGGCGCCGGATCCGCGCGATCACCTCGTCGGCCGTATCGTGATCCATGTGGCTCATGTTGAGCCGGAACACGTCCACGCCGGCCTCGATGAGGCCCGCGAGGCGCTCGGGGGACTGGGTAGACGGTCCCACCGTCGCGATCACCTTGGTTCGAACGAACCCGTCGAGCACGGACTCCCCTCCCGGTCGGTGCGCGCGGAGCATAGGGGGCAAGGCAGGCCCTGACCAGCCCACGGGATTCCTGGGGAGCGCTGCCCGAGAGGCTCTGGGGAGCGCTGCCCGAGCGGCTCAACGCCGGAGGCAGTACTCGTAGTGCCGGCGCGCGCTCTCGCTCTCCGGTCGTATCTCGAGCGCGCGGCCGAAACAGGCGACCGCCTCCTCGTGGCGGGCGAGGAAGCGCAGGCAGAGGCCCCGATTGAACCAGGCGTTGTAGCTGTCGGAGCGGAGCTCCAGGAAGGCCTCGAAGGCCGCCGCGCTCGCCTCCCACCGCTCGAGGTCGTACAGGACGTCTGCTCGCCGATACAGAGCGTCCTCGCGCTCGGGCTGGGCGCCAAGGACCCGGTCGAAGCACGCCAGGGCCTGATCGAGGTGGCCGGCCGCCTGCAGCGCCTGGCCCAGGTACTCGCGGGTGTAGAAGTCCTCCGAGTTGAGCTTCAGGCTCCGGCGATAACAGAGCGCGGCCTCTTCGTGGCGTCCGAGGCGCTCGAGGCAGAAGGCCTTCTGGTTGTAGATGTACGGGCTGTCGCTCTTCAGGCTCAGGGATCGATCGAGGCAGGGGAGGGCCTCCTCGTAGCGCTGCAGCCGGTAGAGCACATAGCCCTTGTAGTACCAGGTGTAGGGATCCACGGGCTGGTAGCTCAGGGCCCGGTCGTAGGCCTCGAGGGCTCCCTCCTGCTTGCCGCTGTCCCAGAGCAGCGAGCCACGGAGTCGGTGCAGGCGCCAGCTCGTGGGATCAGCCGCCAGGGCGAGCCCGCTGATGCGGAGCGCCTCGTCCGCATGACCCTCCTCCTTGAGGCAGTTCGCCTTGAGGTACAGGGCGTGGGCATGGGTCGGCTCCAGCGTGAGCACCCGATCGAGGAGCTCGAGGGCCTCATCCCGACGGTTATGGTACCAGGCCTGCTCCGCGAGCTCGAGGATACGGGTCGGTGTGGCCTCGGAGGCACCGCGGTGGCGGAGGTCGCTCAGCACGCTGCGGGCGCGTGCGACGAACCAGGGACGGTCCTCCCGCTCGAGGTAGGCGACCAGGAGTGGTACGAAGCGCTGGCTCCGTGTACGAGCGATGGCCTCGAGGGCGTCACGCGCCTCCGCAACCTCGGAGGTCGCCTCCAGGCTCTCGAGGCCGCGCGCCAGGACGGTGTAGGCCCTCACATCCCCGAGCGCGTAGGCCAGGGCGGCGAGGTGCATGCGAGCATCGTCGGGAGCGCTGCGCATCATCTCGGAGACCGAGGCCACGTCCTCGGGCCCCGCGACGTCCTCCAGCGTGCGCACCGCGCGCCGCCGAACACGCGGCGCGCCGTGGGCCACCATGCTGCGCAGGGTACGCAGTCCGAGCTCTCGCTCTCCGAGGCGCACGAGCGCACCGAGCAGGGAGAGACGATCCTCCAGGCTTGCGCTTCGGCTCAGCATCTGGCGGAGGGCCGGGACGGCGTCGCGCACGCCGGCTTTACCGAGGAGGGTGGCCGCCGCGGCACAGGTGCCGGGATCGGAGAGCAAGGGGATCAGGGTCCGCATCAGGAGGTCGTGCGGCAGGTCGATGGCCCCGACGACCGCCTCGAGGGCTCGGAGCAGCGATCCTGCCTCCCCGTGGGTCACGGCGCTCATCCGTGCGAGCACCTCTCGCGGATCCTCGGGTGGCGGCACGAGCTCGAGCCTCGGGGGGGTCTCCGGCTCCCGGAGGACGACGACCACGTCTCGTGCCGAGGCCAGGGCCAGGTTCGCCAGCGCGGCCACGAGGCGCCGGGGCTCGTCGCCGTCGAAGGCCGGGTGCGCGCGGACCGCGTCCGGCGCATCGCCGAGTCCCGCAGGCACGGCGCCCAGCACCTGGCGCAGGGCGTCGATTCGGGTACGGAGGATCTCGCCCTCCTCCTCGACCTGGAGCCCGCGGGCGACGAGCCAGCGGCGGACCTCTTTGCTGGAGAGCAACGCGCCAAGCGCCTTCGCCGCGTCTGGGGGGCCGGGCAGGCGCGCGCCATCCGGCGTCTCGAAGACCGCGTTCAACCCCCCTTTCATGGCCCCAGTGTACGAGCCGAGGCCGCGCAGGATCAACGGCTACGCGGCCACGCTGCAATCCG
>CAZEHU010000347.1:0-4332 GCA_964511605.1 uncultured Myxococcales bacterium | reverse complement strand
ATCCGCTGGTTGGTGCCGAGCTTCATGGCGGCGTCGATGTCCTCGGGGGTCGCGATGCCCTCGTGGAGGGCGCAGAAGGCCTCGTTGAGCATCGGCATGAGCACGCGGTTGACGATGAAACCAGGGAAGTCGCGGCTCGTGACCACCACCTTGCCCATGCGCTCCGCGGCGACCCGGGTCGCCTCGAAGGTCTCGTCCGAGGTCTCCATGCCGCGGATCACCTCGACGAGCTGCATCAGCGGCACCGGATTCATGAAGTGCATGCCGATGAAGCTCTCGGGCCTCGAGGTGGCGGCGGCGAGGCGGGTGATGCTGATCGAGGAGGTATTGGACGCGAGGATGGCCCCGGGGGCGGCGACCCGATCGAGGTCCTGGAAGATCCTCACCTTCAGGCCCTCGTCCTCGGTGGCGGCCTCGAGAAGGAAGCGGCAGTCGCCGTGGGCGTCCACGTCCTCGGTCATCAGGATGCGCCCGAGGGTCTCGTCGCGATGGGCCTCGGTGATCTTCTCCTTGCGGACGAGGCGATCGAGGGAGCTGGTGATGCCGGCCCGAGCCCTCTCGAGCTGCTCGGCGGAGACGTCGCTGAGGCTGACCGTCAGGCCGGAGGAGGCGGCCACCTGGGCGATGCCGCTGCCCATCTGGCCAGCGCCCACGACACCGAAGCGGAGGTCGTCGATGGGGGTGCTCATGGTGGGCTCCTAGAGCCGCTCGACGACGAGGCTCACGGCCTCCCCGCCTCCGAGGCAGATGCCCGCGCAGCCGTAGCGGGCGCCGGTATCCCCGAGGGTGTGCAGGAGCGTGACCAGGATGCGGTTGCCGCTCGCTCCGATGGGGTGGCCGAGGGCCACGGCCCCACCCCGGACGTTGACCTTCTGGAGATCGAGGCCCAGCTCTCCGGTGACCGCGAGGGCGACGACGCTGAAGGCCTCGTTGATCTCGTAGTAGTCGATGTCGTCGAGCCCGATCCCGGCGCGCTGGACAGACTGTCGGATCGCCTGGGCCGGGGCTGTGGTGAACCACTCCGGGGCCTGCGCGTGGTGTCCGCTCGTGACGATGCGGGCGAGGGGCTCGATGCCCAGCTCGTCCGCCTTCTCGGCGCTCATCACCACGGTGGCCGAGGCCCCATCGTTGATCGTCGAGGCGTTGGCGGCGGTCACGGTGCCGTCCTTCTCGAAGGCCGGGCGGAGCTTGTGGAACTTGTCCGGCTTGCCGCGGCCGGGCTCCTCGTCGCGATCGACGATGATGGGATCGCCGCGACGCTGGGGCACGGAGACCGGAGCGATCTCGCCATCGAAGAGGCCCTCGGCCCAGGCGGCATTGGCGCGCCGGTAGCTCTCGGTGGCGAAGGCGTCCTGCGCGTCCCGGGGCACCTGGCACTCGCGGGCGCAGATCTCCGCGGCTGCGCCCATGTGGAAGTCGTTGTAGGGATCCCAGAGGCCATCGTGGACCATGCCGTCGAGCACCTTCCCGTGGCCGAGGCGGAAGCCATCGCGAGCCTTCGGCATGAAGTAGGGCACCTGGCTCATATTCTCCATGCCGCCGGCCACCAGGATGTCCGCGTCCCCGGAGCGGATGATCTGGCTGGCCAGAATGACGGTCTTGAGGCCAGAGCCGCAGACCTTGTGGATCGTGGTGGCGCCCACGGACTCGGGCAGGCCGGCGGCGATGGCGGCCTGGCGCGCGGGCGCCTGGCCCTGGCCGGCCTGGAGCACATTGCCCATGAGCACCTCGTCGACGAGGTGGTGGCGGTCTTCGCCGAGGCCCGCCCGATCGAGTGCAGCTCGGATGGCGATCGCTCCGAGCTTCGACGCGGAGACCGAAGCGAGGGCACCCTGGAACGAGCCCATCGGCGTGCGGGCTCCGGAGGCGATGACGACTTGTCGCATGGCATGGCTCCTTCGGGCGCGCGCGCGGCCCGTGGCGGGTCGTTAGCACCGCGATTGAAGCCGCGTCAACGAGGTCTCGCAGGCGCTGGAGAGTCCCCTCGCAGGGGGAGCTCCTATTTCGCGCGGAGCGCCACGAACCCGGCCCGGAAGGCTCGGGCTCGCCGAGCCTTGGCGCCGCGCCGCGCGGTGCCGGAGACCGTGCCCTCCACGACCCCGGAGCGGACCGCCTCGAGGCGCAGGTGCTCCGGGGTGACGAGCCAGCGATGCTCGCCCCGGGTGACGAGGCTGAGGGTGGAGCCCTCGAGGGCCTCTGCCCCGAGCTCGAGGCCCTCGAGCGCCTGGAGGGTCGTGCCGTCGGGCACCGAGACGCGAAGCACGGCACGGAGCGTCGGCGCTGGCAGGGGCTCGTCCTCCTCGGCCGCCTCACCGACCGCCAGCAGCCGGACCACGAGAGCGCCGGGTACGGGATCGGTCGCCATCCAGCTATAGGGCATCCAGAGATCCGCCACGTCGAGGCGCGCCCGGGTCCAGTAGCCCTCCGGGACGCGCAGTCCGGGGGTCCGCGGCACCAGGGGGCCAAGCCCGTCGAGGCGCGCGGCCTCGGTGGGCAGTCGGAAGGGGCGGCGCGGGACGTTAGCGAGGTGCCCTCTCGGCTCGAGCGTGTCGGCCTCCTCCTCGTCCACCTCCAGCCACTCGGTGCAGCTCCCGAGGCCCGGCGCGGCCGCGAGCATCCCGCCCGCGACGGGCAGGAGCCAGCGCAGGCTGCCGGCGGCGAGGCGGATCGCCCTACTCCTCGTCCTTCTCGAGGGCAGCGAGCAGAGCCGCCCCAAGGGAGCCCATCGCCCCCTTGTCGTCGTGCTCTTCGTCGCGCCAGACCTTGGGGCCCCGATCGGGACCGCCTCGGCGGCCATCGCGATCGCGGCCGCCTCGTCCCCCCCGATCGCGCCCGCGGCCCCCACGATCGCCCCAATCGCCCTGCCCGCCGCGCCCGCCGCGGGGTCCGCGACGGGCGCGCTCCTCCGCGTCCTCGGAGACGGTCAGCGCCATCTTGTGATCGTGGCCGTCGACGCGGAGCACGTAGGCCTCGATCGTCTTGCCGCGCTTGAACTCCGCGGTCAGCGGCTTGCCCTTCGGCACCCCGCTCTCGCTCGCGGGCAGCAGGGCCGTGATGCCCACCTCGAGATCGACGAAGACGCCGAAGCTCTCGATCCGGGCGATGGTGCCCTCCACCTTCTGGCCGGGCTTGTAGCGGGCCTCGGCGGAGTCCCAGGGATCGTCGCTGAGGGCCTTCAAGCTCAGGCCCACGCGCCGGCGCTCGAGGTCGATCTCCGTGACTCGCACCTCGACCCGATCCCCGACGCTCAGCACCTCGCGCGGGTGGCGGACGTGGAAGTGGGCGAGCTCGGAGACGTGGACGAGGCCGTCGGCCCCCTCGGCCAAGCGGACGAAGGCGCCGAAGTTCTGGATGCGGACCACCTCGCCGGAGACCGTAGAGCCCACCGACAACCCGCGGATCGCCTCGACGAAGGGATCTCCCAGGGCGCGCTTGCGGCTGAGCGCGATCCGACCTCGCTTCTCGTCGATGTCCAGGACCTCGACCTCGAGGTCCTCGCCCAGCTCGACGACGTCGTGGGCATCCTCGACGCGGGTCCAAGCCAGCTCGCCCATCGGCACGAGGCCGTCGACCCCGCCGAGATCGACGAAGACGCCGAACTCCCGGATCGAGCGCACGGTCCCGGTGACCCGGGCGCCCGGCTTCAGGGCGGCGCGGACCTCCTCGGCCCGCTCGGCGCGCTCGGCGCGGAGCTGCTCGGCGCGGCTGAGCACGGGCCCATCGTCGCGGAGCTCCAGGATGCGGAAGGCGTAGGTCTTGCCGACGTGGACCTCGGGATCCGGAGGACGGAAGAGATCGATGTGGCTCAAAGGGCAGAAGGCGCGGAGGGCCCCGCGGCCCGATCCGAAGCCGAGATCGATGTCGTAGCCCCCCTTGTGGGCGCGCTCCACCTTGCCCTCGATGGGCAGGCCGGCCTCGTGGGCGTCCTCGAGGGCCTCTCGATCGGCCTGGCCTCGGCCGAGGGCGGTGGCGATGCGGATGCCGCTCGGGCCGAAGCCGGCCACCACCCCCTCGATGCGATCGCCGGGCCTCACGCGGACCTCGCCGTCCTCCCCGAGCAGATCGGCCTTCAGGACGTAGCCGGTGGCCTTGCCACCGAGGTCGAGGAAGATCTCCTCGCCGTGGAGGCTCACCACCTCGACGACGGCCTGAACCTGATCGCCGCGCTCGAAGTGGCGATCGCCGCCCTCCCCTACGCCGCGGGCGAGCATCGCCTCGAAGTCGCCCTCCTCCACCTCGACCTCCACGCGCGGAGCGCCGGCCGGGCGGGGCGGGGGCTCGGGGGCCGGGCGCGGCTCTTCGGCGATGTGGCCCCGGCGCTGGACCTCGGGG
>CAZEHU010000346.1:0-4337 GCA_964511605.1 uncultured Myxococcales bacterium | reverse complement strand
CTCCTGGGGGCGGCTGCACCGGCCTCCGCCCAGGACGTGGAGGAGGAGCTCCAGAGGCTCATCGAGGAGGCCTCGAAGGATACGAGCCTGGGCGGCTGGGCCGATCCCCGCGCCGAGCGCCCGAAGGCCTTCCCTTGGTTCGAGCATCACGGCTACTTCCGCTTCCGGGGCGACATCTTCACCAATGGCCACCTGGGCACCACGGTGATCGGGGATCCCCAGAGCGGCACCAGCTCGATCCCCGCCCCCCTGACCGAGAACGTCCAGAACAACGACGCCGACACCCCCTTCTTCGAGGACGTCTCGAGCCGCGGCGAACAGACCCTGGCGGGCGCCAACATCCGCCTCCGCTACGCCCCCACCCTCCACCTCTCCGAGAGCTTGCGGGTCAAGGCCAGCTTCGACGTGCTCGATAACCTCATCCTCGGCTCGACCCCCGACTTCGATGGCAACCTGAGCCGGCCGGACGTGCCGCTGGTGGCCTTCACCGGCAGCCAGGCCCCACCGGAGGCCGGCCGCGCCGGCTTCCGCGACTCGGTCCGCGTCAAGGAGGCCTATGGCGAGTGGCAGCCGGCCTTCCTCCTCCGCGCGGGCCGCATGTCGAGCCACTGGGGGCTCGGCCTGCTCGCCAACGGCGGCCAGGGACTCGACGACGATCAGGGCGACTACGTCGACCGCGTCCTCCTCCTCCTCAAGATGTATGGGGTCTACATCGCCCCCATGTATGACTTCGTGGCCACCGGCGCCTCCACCGCCGCCCCGGGCACCTACTTCGGCCAGGACTACGATCTCGGCCAGGCCGACGACGTCGAGCAGTACACCCTGGCGCTCTTCGAGCGCCCGCTCAGCGCCAAGGACAAGGAGCTGCGCAGGGTCAAGCTGCGCGAGGACCTCGAGCCCGCCTTCGATTGGGGCCTGTACGCGGTCTACCGGACCCAGGACCTCGATCTGGAGTCCGGCACCTGGCAGGCCTACCAGGAGGGCGGCGGCGCCGATCCCGGCTTCCAGAACGGCGCCCAGCTCGAGCCCCGGAAGGCCCAGGCGATCATCCCCGACCTTTGGATGCGCTGGGAGAAGCGCTTCGACTACACCTCCGGCCTGCGCATCGAGCTCGAGGCCCTCGGCATCTTCGGCAAGATCGAGAACGTCGCCGCCACCGAGTCCACCCAGACCAAGGAGCGCGTCATCCGCCAGCTCGGCGCGGCCCTCGAGGTGGAGTACCAGAGCGGCGATCTGGCCACCGGCCTGATGACCGGCTTCGCCTCCGGCGACAGCGCCGAGGGCTTCGGCGTCAACGACCAGCACACCCTCTCCGATGGCGGCTCGCCGAACCGCGAGGTGACGGGCTTCAAGTTCGACCCGAACTATAGGGTCGACCTGCTCCTGTTCCGCGAGGTCATCGGCGCGATCACCAACGCCGTGTACGCCAAGCCCTACGTCCGCTACGACCTCTTCGACTCGGTGGAGGACGCCCTCGGCGTCGAGCTCGGCGTGCTCTACGCCCAGGCCCTCGAACAGGAGGCCACGCCCGGCAACGATCCCTTCCTCGGAGCGGAGATCGACGCCCGCCTCTTCTACCAGGAGCTCGGCAAGTTCGACCTCGACATCGAGGCCGGCCTGCTCTTCCCGGGCAGCGCCTTCGACTACCTGCAGGGCGGCGACGGCGACGTGCTGGCGGAGGCGGAGCTCGCCTGGACCCTGCAGTCCCGCCTGACGTTCCAGTTCTAAGGCTTCAGGGGCACCATGAGCGGAGCGAGCGAAGGCGGCGCGGGCCACGCCGCATGGGGTGGGCGCTTCTCGGAGGCGACCGACGCCCGGGTCCAGGCCATGAACGCCTCGGTGGCCTTCGATCAGCGCCTGGCGCTCGAGGACATCGCCGGCTCCATCGCGCACGCACGCATGCTGCGGGCGCGCGGCCTGCTCGCGCCGGCGGACCAGCGTGCGATCGAGAAGGGGCTCGAGGCTATCGCCGCCGAGGTGCGCGAGGGCAGCTTCGTCTTCACGGCGGCCCGGGAGGACGTGCACATGAACCTCGAGGGGGCCCTCGCCGAGCGCATCGGCGAGGCGGCGGGGCGCCTGCACACAGGGCGCAGCCGGAACGACCAGGTGGCCCTCGATCTCAGGCTCTGGCTCCGGCGCGAGCTCACGGGCCTCGGGCTCCAGCTCGGGGACGCCATCGCGGCCCTCGTCGATGGCGGCCGGGCGTGGGCCGACCTGCCGATGCCCGGCTATACCCACCTGCAGCGGGCCCAGCCGGTGACCTTCGGCCACCACCTGCTCGCGTGGGCGTCGATGCTGCTGGATCTGGACCGCCTCCTCGACGCGCGCCGCCGCGCCGCCGTCCTGCCCCTCGGCGCCGGAGCCCTCGCGGCCTCGCCGCTGCCCCTCGACCGGGATCGGGTCGCCCGCGAGCTCGAGCTGCCGGCGGTGACGCTCAACAGCCTGGACGCCGTCAGCGATCGGGATCCGGCCCTGGAGGCGATGAGCATGGCGGCCATCCTCATGGTGCACCTGAGCCGCATGGCCGAGGAGATCGTGCTCTGGACCAGCCAGGAGTTCGCCTTCGTCGAGCTCTCCGATGCTTTCTGCACCGGCTCCAGCCTGATGCCCCAGAAGAAGAACCCGGACATCCCCGAGCTCCTGCGCGGCAAGGCGGGCCGCGTGCTCGGGGATCTGCAGGCCCTGATGGTGACCATGAAGGGGCTGCCGCTCGCTTATAACAAGGACATGCAGGAGGACAAGGAGCCGCTCTTCGATGCCCTCGACACGGCGCGCATGTGCGTCGGCATCCTTCCCGGCTTGCTCTACGCCATGAGCCCACGGCCCGAGCGCATGGGCGCGGCCCTGGCCGATGGTTTCCTCCTGGCCACCGATCTCGCCGACCACCTCGTCGGCGAGGGCGTCCCCTTTCGGGAGGCCCACCACGTCGTGGGGCGGACCGTGGCCCTGTGCCTCGAGCGGGGCTGCCGCCTCGAGGACCTGTCCCTCGGCGACCTGCGCTCCCTCGACGAGCGCTTCGGCGACGAGGCGCCCCAGGTCCTCGACGCCACCCGGAGCCTCGAGCGCCGCGATCTCGTCGGCGGCCCCGCGCCCCGCCGCGTGCGCGAGAGCGCCAGCGCGCTCGAGGACGAGCTGGCCGGTCTGCTCGAGCGTGTGGAGGCCGGAGGCCCGTCGGCGCTCGAGGAGGCCCTCTATCGAGGCGAGCCTCTGCCCCACCTGCCGGCCTGAGCACGCTCGACCTTGGATCACTTCGACCGTCGGGGCGGAGAGCTCTGGTGTGAGGGGGTCCGGCTGGCCGCCATCGCGGAGGCGGTGGGCACGCCGGTCTACGTCTACAGCGCCGCTACCCTGAGGCGGCACTACCAGGTCTTCGACGCCGCCTGGGCGGGCGTCGACCACCTGGTCTGCTACGCGATGAAGGCCTGCAGCAACCTGGCGGTCCTCGATCTCCTGGCCCGCGAGGGCGCCGGTTTCGACATCGTGAGCGCCGGGGAGCTCCACCGGGTGCTGCTCGCGGGCGGCGACCCGCGCAAGGTGGTCTTCAGCGGGGTCGGCAAGCGCCCCGACGAGATCCGCATGGCCCTCGAGGCCGGCGTGCTCTGCCTGAACGTAGAGAGCGCCGCCGAGCTCGACCACGTGGCGGCCGTCGCCGAGGCCCTCGGCCGCCCGGCCCCGATCTCGCTGCGGGTGAACCCCGACGTGGACGCCGGCACCCACCCCTACGTAGCCACGGGGCTGAAGACGAGCAAGTTCGGCATCCCTCGGGAGGACGCCCCCGAGCTCTACCGCGTGGCCCACGCCCACCGATGGCTCGAGGTGGTGGGGCTCGACTGCCACATCGGCAGCCAGCTCGAGGACGTGGCGCCGGTGGAGGAGGCCCTCCGGGAGCTCCTCGGGCTCGTCGACGAGCTGCAGTCCGAGGGCATGGCCATCTCCCACCTCGACATCGGCGGCGGGCTCGGCATCCCCTACGACGAGGAGCACCCGCCCTCCCCCGCCGAGTACGCCCAGCGCATGCGAGCGATCCTGGCGGGCCGGCAGCTCCGGGTGATCCTCGAGCCGGGACGGGTCATCGCCGGCAACGCCGGGGTGCTCCTGACCCGCGTCCTGTTGACCAAGGACAACAGCGCCAAGCGCTTCGTGGTGGTCGACGCCGCGATGAACGATGCGATCCGGCCGACCCTCTACGGCGCGTGGCATGGGCTGGTGCCCGTCGGTCCGCCCTCCGAGCGGCTCCGGACGGTCGACGTGGTGGGCCCGGTCTGCGAGACGGGCGACTTCCTCGCACGGGACCGCGAGCTCCCCGAGGTGGAGGCGGGCGAGCTGCTCGCGATGCG
>CAZEHU010000345.1:0-4338 GCA_964511605.1 uncultured Myxococcales bacterium | reverse complement strand
CTCGGGGGCGCGCGTATCAGCGAACTCCTCTTCCCCTTCGCTCGCCTGCGTGGGTTCCTCTTCCCCTTCGCTCGCCTGCGTTGGCTCGTCTTCCCTGGGTTCGTCCTCCCCTAGCGCCTCCTCGTCGCAGGCTCCCTCCAGCTCCTCGAGGCTCCCGGAGACCCGGATGATGCCGTCGAGCCCGGCCTCTCCGGCCCGCTTCGCGAGGGACTCGGCGCTGCCGAGATGGGCGGGGACGAAGAGATCGATGAGGGCGAGCTTCACTGGGAGGGAACCTACCCCCTCGCCCCGGTCCGCGCCAGGACCCCTTCGGGGGAGGTGTGCGAGGCGCCAGGACCCCGTCGGCGAGGCGCGCCGCCCGCGGCGCCCGCCTTGCTCCGGCGCCTGCCGCGGGCGTAGAACCCGTGCATGATCGGGCCCGCAGCGAGGGGGATCCGCGAGGCGCTCCGCGTCCGCGTGATCCACGACGACGCCACCGTCGGCGCCGTCCGCGCGATCCGCGAGCAGCTCCTCTGCCGGGTGGCCGAGGCCCGGACCGAGGGCGTCGACCTCGTGATCCTCCCGGAGCTGGCCACCATCGGCTACCCACCCCGGGATCTCCTCGACCTCCGGGCCATCGTCGAGGCCGATCGCGACACCCTCGCCGCCCTGACCGCGGCGGCCCGCGGCGTGGCGATCCTGGTCGGCCACCTCGCCCCCAACCCCGCGCCGACCGGCAAGCCGCTCTTCAACGCCGCCAGCCTGCTGGCCGAGGGCGCCGTGCAGGCCACCTGGCACAAAGCGCTGCTGCCCACCTACGACGTCTTCGACGAGACGCGCTACTTCGAGCCCGGCGATCTCGGCCCCGTGGTGGACCTCGGGGGCTGGCGCCTCGGTGTGATCGTCTGTGAAGACCTCTGGACCGAGCCCGACAGGCACGGCCGCCGCCTCTACGAGCGCGATCCCGGGCGCGAGCTCGCGCACGCGGGCGCGGACCTCATCGTCAACGTCAGCGCCTCCCCCTACGAGGTCGACAAGCTCGCCCTCCGCCGTCGCCTCGTGGAGGGCCTCGTCGCGGATAGCGGCGCGACGGTGATCTACGCCAACCAGCTCGGCGCCAACGACAGCCTCGTCTTCGATGGCGGCAGCTTCGCAGTTCACGGAGGCGGCACCCTCTTCGCCCAGGCGCCCATGTTCTCCGGCGCCCCGCTCGACCTCGTGCTGCCGGCCGGGGACGCCAAGGACCCCGAGCCGGTCCCACCCCCCGAGGAAGGCGATCGCGCCGCCCTCGCCGCCCTGGAGCTCGGCCTCCGGGACTACGCCCGCAAGTGCGGCTTCCGCTCGGTGGTGGTGGGCCTGTCCGGCGGCATCGACAGCGCCCTGACCGCCGCCATCGCCGCCCGCGCTCTCGGCCCTGACCGGGTCGTAGGCCTCCTGATGCCCTCGCCCCACAGCTCCGATCACTCGGTGATCGATGCGCGGGACCTGGCCGAGCGCCTGGGCCTCGAGCACCACGTCGTGCCCATCGGCGACCTGATGGAGGCCTACGATCGAGCCCTCGCGCCGATCTTCGGCGACGCGGATCCCGACGTCACAGAGGAGAACATCCAGGCCCGCATCCGCGGCAACCTGCTCATGGCCCTGTCCAACAAGCAGGGCCACCTCCTGCTGACGACCGGCAACAAGAGCGAGCTCGCCGTGGGCTACTGCACCCTCTACGGCGACATGGCGGGCGGCCTCGCTCTCCTCAGCGACGTGCCCAAGACCATGGTCTACCGGCTCGCGCACCTGGTCAACGAGGAGCGCGAGGTCATCCCACAGAGCACCATCCACAAGCCCCCCTCCGCGGAGCTCCGCCCCGATCAGAGGGACTCCGACTCCCTGCCGGACTACGACGTGCTGGACGACATCCTCGTCGCCTACATCGAGGAGCTGGCCGACGAGGAGGCGATCCTCGCCCGCGGGCACGATCCGGCCACCGTGCGGAGGGTCCTCCAGATGATCCATCGCACCGAGTACAAGCGCCGCCAGGCGCCCCTCGGCATCAAGATCACCAGCCGCGCCTTCGGCACCGGCCGCCGCTTCCCTATCGCGCACGAGCGACCGACGTGAGGGGGCGCGGACATCGCCGAGCCCTGCCCCTCGTCCCCCTCCTGCTCCTCCTCACGGCGCCCGCCGGGGCCGAGGGTCGCGCCCCGGACAGCGGCGGCGGCTGGCTGGATGTGCACGGCGGCCTCACCGTCGCCACCCAGATGCTGAGCGCGATCCAGACCGAGGGCGTCGAGCCCACCCCCACCCCCACCTTCGGCATCGGCGCGTACTGGCGGACCCGCCGCGTCGACCTCGGCGTGCTGGTCGGACACATCGCCGGCACCTGGTATGTCGACGAGGCCGAGGTCCGTCGCCTGCACGGCTCCACCCGCGCCGCCGCCATCCTCCGCTGGCGCTTCGTACATGGAAGCTGGGGGGCCCTGTACATGAGGCTGAGCCCCGGCTGGGGCGGCTTCCGCTTCACCGAAGATCTGCGGGAGACCGCGGCCCCGGCCTCCGGCAGCGAAGCGACGGAGCTCAGGCAAGGCGCCAGCGGCTTCTCCCTCGGCCTCGCGACCGGCCTGGCGATCCACTTCTCACGCCGCCACCTCGCGTACCTGGAGCTCGAGAGCGTCAACGGCTTCACCACCATCGAGGGGGGCGAGGAGAGGGTCCCCGTCTCCCTGAGTCACACCCTGCTCACGGCCGGGGTACAATGGCGCCTATGAGGAGCCTCCATTGAGCCCGAGCGTACCCCCGACGAGCCTGCCCCTGGCGGCGGCCGACGTGCCCGCGAGCGGCGCCGAGTCGGAGTCGATCGAGGTCTCGATCGTCGTGCCGGTCTTCAACGAGGAGGAGAGCCTCCACGCGCTGCACGCCGCGCTCGGCGAGGTGCTCGAGGGCCTCGGCCGCACCTGGGAGGTCGTCTACTGCGACGATGGCTCCACCGACGGCTCATGGCGGGTGCTCGAGGAGCTCTGCGCCGCGGAGCCACGGGCCCGGGGCCTGCGCTTCCGCCGGAACTTCGGGCAGACCGCCGCGATGGCCGCCGGCTTCGACGCCGCGTCGGGCGAGGTGATCATCCCCATCGACGCGGATCTGCAGAACGACCCCGCCGACATCCCCTCCCTCCTCGCCAAGATCGACGAGGGCTTCGACGTCGTCAGCGGCTGGCGGGCGGAGCGCAAGGACGCCCTCCTCTCGGTGACCCTGCCGAGCCGCATCGGCAACTGGGTGATCGGTCGGGTCACCGGCGTCCGCCTGCACGACTACGGCTGCACCCTCACCGCCTACCGCCGGGACGTCCTCGACGAGGTGAAGCTCTATGGCGAGATGCACCGCTTCATCCCCGCCTGGGCCGCCACCGTCGGCGCCCGCATCACCGAGGTCCCCGTCCGCCACCACGCCCGCCGCTTCGGTCGCTCCAAGTACGGGCTGTCGAAGGCCCTCCGGGTGATCCTGGACCTGATGACGGTCTACTTCCTGATGCGCTACGCCACCAAGCCGCTCTACTTCTTCGGCCGCCTCGGCCTGCGTATCCTGCTGGTGGCCGGCGCGGCCTGGACCTGGACCCTCGTCAAGAGGATCATCTGGGGAGAGCCGCTCTTCACCGATCCCTACTTCCTCATCGGCATCTTCCTGGCCACCGTCGGGGTGCAGGTGATCCTCATCGGCCTGCTCGCCGAGCTCTCGATGCGCACCCGCTACGAGTCCCAGGGCAAGAAGATCTACCTCGTTCGTGAGAGGCTGAACCTGTGATGGATCGCCTCCGCCCGCCCTTCGAAGCCCTGCTCGTGATCGCCGTGGGGCTGCTCGCTCCCCTGGGCCCCACCACCCCACCCGCCCAGGCGAGCACGCGGGGGCCCTTGGTCCAGCCCCCGCGCTCCGGCGACGTCTGGGTCGAGGCGCGGACCGGCTGGGCCTTCAGCGATGCGGTGATCCTGCGCGAGGCCAACGACGACTTCGGGGTCGCCGTCGAGCCGGAGACCACCGACGACGGCTCCATGTCCTTCGGGGTCGGAGTGCACTACCGCGCCCGCCGCATCGACCTCGGCGGTATCGTGGAGTCGATCGCCTCGGGCTCCTTCAACCGCCTCGAGTCCACGGCCCGCTTCGGCTCGCAGGTCCGCTTCGCCGGCTCCCTCCGCTGGCGCTACGTCGACGAGGGGTGGGGTGGGCTCTACGTGCGCCTGGCCCCGGGCCTCGGTATCTACGAGCTCTCCGATCCCCTGCGCTTCGAGGTCACCAAGGTCTCGGCCGCCCAGGAGTTCGAAGACGTGGACGATCGTGCCATGGGCTTCACCCTCGGCTTCGACATAGGCATCCACT
>CAZEHU010000344.1:0-4352 GCA_964511605.1 uncultured Myxococcales bacterium | reverse complement strand
GCAGATCCTGATGGGCCCGCTCGAGCTCGTCCAGGGTGGAGTGCAGCGTGGCGGAGTGGGCATCCGCCGCTCGGGCCTCTACCTCGGCAAACGCGCGACGCTCGTGGGCCTCTGCGAGCTCCCGCCGGAGCTCGGCCCGGGGGCCAAGGTCCTCGTGAAGGGTGAACAGGGCCGCAAGCAGCTCCTGGCGGATCGGGTCCTGCTCGGCTCGGACCTCCTCCGCGGTCGCGGGGACCTCGCCAGCGCTGATGAGGGCGAGGCGATCGAGGTAGGCCTCGACGAAGAGATCGCGATCAGTCATCGAGCATCCAGGCCACGGCCTCGTCGTAGCCCCGGAAGACCCGGGCTCGAGGGACGTCCAGCACGCGCAGCGAGAAGCGCAGCAGGGCGTACCGAAGGACGTCGGGGCCGGAGACGATGGCCACCCGCCTCCACCGCCCCTGGCCGATGAGGCGCTCCCGCATGTGGAGGCGCACCCGTGGGTTCGGGATCTCGCCGTCGCGCGCGTCTACGAGCACCGGGAGCTCTCCATGCTCCTCCAGCAGGCCGTTCATACCCGCGAGGAGGCCCTCGAAGTGCTCCACGGTGGGCTCCGGGCTCTCCCGGAGCTCGATGTAGCTCCCCCCGACCAGTCGGACCGCCGGGGGAGGGACTTGTGGCGGACTCTCCACGGGCGGGAGCATACCCTGGGTGGGTCCCTCGAAGAACCGTAGGATTCCAGCACCACGTCGTCTCACCGGGCGGGCGGATCCCCACTCAGGGTTCGAGCGAGGAGGCCACGCGCCGGGCACGCGGATCATCCCTTGGACGTGCGCCGCCTCCTGCGACGAGCCCCGCGGGCCCGCGCGGCGGACAGGGGCGAGCCCGACGGGCCAAGGGGCTCGGGGGATCCGGGATCCTCCCCAGGGGCGGGCGCCGGGAGGGAGAGCCACCCCGCCAGGGCCCGCACGGTGGGCCGGTTGAAGAGCTCGACCACCGGGATCGGTCGCTCGAAGGCTCGCTCCAGGCGATCCTGGAGCTGAGCGATCTTCAGGGAGTCTCCGCCCAGCTCGAAGAAGGTGCGGGTCGCGCCCACACGGGGGAGCTCGAGGAGCTCGCTCCAGATCGCCGCGACGCGCGCCTCGGCGCCGGCTTGCGGAGGGACCCAGGCGCCCTTGTCTGCGAGGGCTCCTGCGGAGGGGCGGGTGGGGGAGGCGGCCGAGGAGGGGCGCGCTGGGCCCGAGACCTCTGGATCCACCCCGATCAGCCAATCAGCCGCTGGCTCAGCGAGGACTCGGTCCAGGGCCCTCAGGGCCTGCTCCGGCACCAGGGTGCGCCAGCCGCGGGCCTCCGCCTCCTCCCGCCCGGCCAGGCCCCGGCTCATGCCGACCTCCTCCCAGCGGGTCCACGCGACGTGGCGGGCGTCGAGGCCCTCTGCGCGGAGCATCGAAGCGAGGCCGAGGCCGAAGCGGCTCGTCGCTGCGTAGGCTCCCACGCCAAAGCCCCCCTCGAGCCCGTGCACCGAGCCGAAGTCTACGAGGCACGCCGAGGCGCGACGTCGGAGGGCGGCGGCGAGGCTCAGGCCCCCGAGCACCCGGGGCGCGACCAGGGCCTCGAGGGCCACGGCGGTCTCCCGATCCCAGCGCTCATGCCGCGGCGCGCCCGCGAGGTGGAAGAGCCAACGCACGGGTGCCTCCACGGAGGCCTCGATCGCACCGAGGGCCGCCTCCACCGCGACCGGATCCGCGAGGTCGACATCCCCCCGGCCCCACGCGAAGACGGTCGCTCCACGAGCGCGCAGGCGCTCGGACAGGAGGCGCCCGATGCCCCCGGTGCCGCCTGCGATCACACAGAGCTCTCCTCGCTGAGGTCCCCCGCCAGGGCCGAGCGGCGGCGCAGGCTCCAGGACGAGGTCCGTGGCCCCGGTCTCCGGGAGGATCGGCAGTGGGGCCTCCGGTCGCTCCACGGCCAAGACCTGGGCCAGCCCCTCGACCAGCGCAGCGCCAGCAGGGTCGTCGACGTGCACGACGCTCGGCACCGGCGGGAGGTCCAGCAGCCGTGGCAACAGCTCTGCGGTCGGGATACCGCGCAGGTCGAGGGGCTCGGCCTCCGCTGGTGCCGCTCGGGTCGCGGAGACCGCACGGAGGCGCTGCAGGGGAGGCGCAGCGAGCCAGGCCTCCCGCAGTCGAGCGCGCTGGAGCTTGCCGATCGCGGTCTTCGGGATCGCCTCCCGTGGCACCACGGCGAGGCTCCAAGGCGCCACGCCCGTGCGCTCCGCCACGCGGGCTCGTACCCGAGCGACGAGGGCGGGACGCTCGCTCGCGGGCAGCTCCTCGGCGGCGAGGACCAGCACCAGGCGATCGGCTCCGCTGTGCGGATCCGGCAGGGCGAAGGCCGCACAGAAGCTGCGATCGACGCCCTCGACCTCTTCGGCGACCTGCTCGAAAGCGGAGGCCGGCTGGTTCGCGCCGCGGACGACGATCACATCCTTGGTTCGGCCGGTGATCGCCACGCCCCTGGCGTCGATGAGCGCCCGATCGCCCGTATCGAACCACCCCTCCTCGTCGAAGGGATAGGGGCGCCCGGCGTAGCCCGCCATGAGCACCTCACCGGAGACCTCGAGCGTGCCCTGCACGCCCCAGGGCGCCACCTGGCCCTCCTCGTCCACGACCCTCGCGCGCAGGCCCGCGCAGGGCGGCCCCACCGGCAACCAGGGATCCTCGTCGCCGCTGTCCTCGCGGCGGAAGCGCCGATCGGCGAGGGTCGCCGACGCCACCTCGGCCATGCCCCAGGCCGGGGTCATCACGTCGGGCGAGAGCCCATGGGCAGCGAGGCGCCCGAGGAAGCGGCGGGCCACACGGGGGGCCACAGCCTCCCCGCCGTTGAGCAGGACCCGCAGGCTGGACAGGTCGAAGGAGGCCTCCGGGTTGCGGTCGAGCGTGTCGAGGACGAGGCCGAAAGCGAAGCTCGGAGCCCAGGTGAAGGCGGCGCGGTGGACCTGGGCGGCCTCGAGCCAGCGGAGGGGTCGCGAGAGCACCTCGGAGGGGGGCAGCAGCACCAGCTCCGAGCCCAGGCTGAGGGCCCCGAGGTGGCACATGAGCACCGAGCCGACGTGGTCCATGGGGAGCCAGTTCAGCACGACGTCCCCAGGCTCGAGGCCGACGAGCCGTGGGAAGGCGGTCGCCTGGGCCAGGAGGCTCCGGTGGGTGTGGCGAGCGGCCTTGGCGCTGCCGGTGCTGCCGGAGGTCAGCAGCCACAGCGCGTCGGAGCCCGGATCGACCGGCGGGGGAGCGCCAGCGGCCGACCCGCTCTCGTGGAGGTCGTCGATCGAGAGGACTCGGGCCTTGGGCAGGAGGCGCCGAACCGGGGCCTGCCGCACGGCATCGACGAGGATCGCTCCGGGCTCGAGCTCGCGCGCCGCGTCGAGGAGGCGCCGCACCTGGGGATCGGCCTCCGAGGTGGCGGGCGTGGAGGTGATCGGGACCGGGATCGCCCCCGCCAGCACGGCGGCCCAGAGGGCGGTCAGGTGATCCTGGAGGTCCGCTACCTGGATCAGGATCGGTCTGTCGGCCGGCAGGGCGGCGCTGGCCTCGAGGGCGTCGTGGTGGAGCTGCGCCCAGGTCCGACGGTCGCGGATGTCGCCGGGGCCCCAGGTCGTGACGCCGACGCCTTCCGGGGCCCCAGCGAGGAGCTCGACCAGCGAGCGAGGGCCTGGGTCGACCGGGCCTCCGTCCAGCTCGGCTCGTGGCCACTCGCGCGGCTCGTCCGGGGCCCGGCCCAGGCGTGCGACCGCGCCCTCGAAGGCCTCGGCGAGGGCGCCTGCCGTGGGGGCCTCGAAGAGGTCGGCGCGCGCCAGCACCCTTCCCTCCAGGCCCTCGTCCGCCGGCCAGACCTCGAGGGTCAGGTCGAAGGGGGCCCCGGCCGGGGCCGCCTCGTGCAGGCGCATCGTCCGGCCCGAGCGCTCCGCCTCGTGCATCGGCGCCTCCTGGAGCACCAGGCAGACCTGGGCCAGGGGCTGTCCCCCCGCGTCGCGCTCGGGGGCGAGGGCCTGCACTACCTGCTCGAAGGGGAGGTGGGCGTCGGCGAGGGCGGCGAGGGCGGCTCCGCGGGAGGCGGCGAGCACTGCCCGCGGTGTGGATGGCGTGGCCGGCAGCCGGATCCGGCTGATCACCGTATTCGCCAGGAACCCGACGAGGCCCTGGAGCTCCTCTCGATGTCGTCCGGCCACGGGGGTGGCGATCGGGAGGTCCGCCTGCCCGGTGCGGGTCTGGAGCAGGTCCGCGAGCGCCGCCAGGAGGCCCATGAAGCGGGTGGCGCCCTCCTCCCGGCAGAGGTGGTCGAGGGCAGCGGTGCAGGCTGCGTCCAGGGTGATC
>CAZEHU010000343.1:0-4360 GCA_964511605.1 uncultured Myxococcales bacterium | reverse complement strand
ATCCGACATCGCTCGTGATAGAAGAGCGGGTTGTCCACCCCGGCGTAGCCCGAGGCGCGAGATCGCTTGCACATGATCGCGGCCTTGGCTTCCCAGGCCTTGAGGACCGGCATGCCGTAGATCGGCGAGGTCTCGTCGGTCTCCGCGCCGGGGTTCACGATGTCGTTGGCTCCGATGACCAGAGCCACATCGGTGCTCTCGAAGTCCGCCTGGATCTCGTCCATCTCCAGCACGATGTCGTAGGGCACGTCCGCCTCGGCGAGGAGGACGTTCATATGCCCCGGCAGGCGGCCGGCGACCGGGTGGATCGCGAAGAGCACCGCCACGTCCTTTCCCCGGAGCTTCTCGGTGAGCTCTCGGACGATGTGCTGGGCGCGGGCGACGGCCATGCCGTAGCCCGGGATGATGATGACCTTCTTGGCGGCCTCGAGGAGCGCCGCCACGTCCTCGGCCGAGGCCTCCTGGACCTCGCCGTCGACCTTCTGGGCTTCGCCAGGCTTGGGCTTCGGGACCGGCGCGAGGCCACCGAAGAGCACGTTGACGATCGAGCGGTTCATGGCGCGGCACATGATGATGCTGAGGATCGCGCCCGAGGAGCCCACGAGAGCGCCGGTCACGATGAGCAGATCGTTCTCGAGCATGAAGCCCGCCGCCGCCGCGGTCCATCCGGAGTAGCTGTTGAGCATGCTCACCACGACGGGCATGTCCGCCCCGCCGATCGCCATGACGAGGTGGACACCGAGGACCGAGGAGAGCGCCGTGATGCCCAAGAGAGGGATGAGGCCGCCGGGTGTCTCCGCCTGCACAAAGGGCACAGCGAGCCCCACGCAACCCAGCACGAGGGCGAGGTTCAGGGCATGCCGCGCGCTCAGCACCAGCGGCTTGCCGGAGATCGAGCCCCGCAGCTTGCCGAAGGCCACCACCGAGCCGGTGAAGGTCAGGGCGCCGATGAAGACATCCGCCCAGATCTCGATGAGCCAGATGATTCGGCCCACGTCGGTCTCGGTCCCATGCTCTCCGCCGCTATGCCCCAGATAGCTCGCGAGCCCCACGAGCACGGCCGCCAGCCCGACGAAGCTGTGGAGGATCGCCACCAGCTCCGGCATGGCCGTCATCGCGACGCGGGCTGCCAGCATCGCCCCGATCGCCCCCGCACCCACGATCGCCGCGCCGAGCACGGTGTAGCCCGTGACCGCGGCCGAGAGCAGCGTAGCGAGCACGGCGATCGACATGCCGAGGATGCCGTACAGGTTGCCCTGGCGGGCGGTCTCCTGGCTGGACAGACCACGCTGGCTCAGGATGAAGTGCACACTGGCAGCCAGGTAAGCGACGGTAGTGAGGGCGGCTTCCATCAAATGTGCTCTGGGATGCTATCCCTTCCGGAACATGCGGAGCATGCGCTCGGTGACCAGGAAGCCCCCGGCCACGTTGATCATCGCGAAGAAGACGGCGGCCAGGGCCAGGGCCCCCTCCGCGGTGCCTATGCCCGCCGAGGTGTGCAGCATGCCGCCGACGATGATGATGCCGCTGATCGCGTTGGTCACGCTCATCAGCGGCGTATGCAGGGCCGCGGTGACGCTCCAGATCACCTGCCAGCCGACGAAGCAGGCCAGGACGAAGACCGTCAGGTGCTGCAGGAAGGAGGCCAGGGCCGGATCGAGGGTGCCGCCAGCGGCTGGCGACATCCGCAGCCCCAGCCACCCGAGGGCGAGAGCGCCCGCCACGATCCACCCCAGGTTGCCCCCTTGGGAGGCCCCCGTCTTGGCGGGCTTCGCATCCGCCGCCGGCACCTTGGTCGCGGGCCGGGGGGGCGCCGGACGCTTCGTGGGCGCCGCATCCGAGGCCGGCTTCGGCGGCGGCGGCGGCAAGACCTCGCCGTCCTGGACCACCAGGGCGCCGCGCACCACCTCGTCGTTGTGATCGAGGCGGTAGGACTCCCCGCCCCCCATATCGCTGAGGAGGTGGACCAGGTTCGTGCCGTAGAGCTGGCTGGCCGTGGTGGCCAGGCGGCTGGTCAGGTCCGTATAGCCGACCACGGTCGAGCCCTTGTGGACGACCACCTCCCCCGGCACGGTCAGGTCGCAGTTGCCGCCCTGCTCCGCTGCGAGATCGACCACCACGCTCCCGGGCTTCATCGCCTCGACCATGTCGGTGGTCCAGAGCTTCGGCGCCGGGCGGCCCGGGATGAGGGCCGTGGTGATGACGATGTCCACCTCGGGCGCCTGGGCTGCGAAGAGCGCCATCTCCGCGTCGATGAACGCCTTGCTCATCACCTTGGCGTAGCCGCCCTTGCCCTCCCCGCTCTCTTCGAACTCGAGCTCGAGGAACTCGCCGCCGAGGCTCTTGACCTGGTCGGCGACCGCGGGCCGGGTATCGAAGGCTCGCACCACGGCGCCGAGGGCCTTGGCGGTAGCGATGGCCTGCAAGCCAGCGACCCCGGCGCCGATCACCAGGACGGTGGCCGGCCGGATGCGCCCCGCGGCCGTGATCTGGCCGGTGAAGAAGCTGCCGAAGTGGTGGGCCCCTTCGAGCACCGCGCGGTAGCCGGCGATGTTGGCCAGGGAGCTGAGCGCGTCCATCTTCTGGGCGCGGCTGATGCGCGGGATGCGCTCGACCGCCAGGGCGGTGGCCTTGCGCTTCCTCAAGTGCTCGATCACGTCTGGGTTCTGGTCCGGCCAGAGGAAGCCGATGAGGTGGCCTCCCTCCCGCATGAGCTCGAGCTCGTGGCAGCCGAGCGCCGACGCATGCTCCGGCGGGCGGACCTTGAGCACCAGATCCGCCTCGCCCCAGAGCACCCCGGCGTCGAGCGCGATGCGCGCTCCGACCTCTTCGTAGGCCGCGTCGAGGAAGGTGGCGGCGGTGCCGGCGTTCTGCTCGACGAGCACATCGAAGCCCAGCTCGATGAGGCGGCTGACGGTGTCGGGGGTCGCGGCCACGCGCCGCTCGCCCTCGTGTACCTCGCGGGGAATACCGATGATCATGGCTCGCTCGAGGCGTCGTCGAGGTTTCGGAAGAGGCGGACCTCTCCGCTCTCTGCGTCCTGCTGCAGGGCATACACCGTGCCCTCGGCCGTCACCAGGGGTTGTATCAGGAAGTCGCTCGAGACCTCGGGGATCGCCCAGCAGGTCTCCGCACCATCGCCCAGAGGGAGCTTGCACACCCTGCGCTCCGCCCCCGGGGCGGCGCGATACCAGGCGCCCCAGAGCACCGGGCCGCCGGCGCCCTCGAAGGTCAGGATCCCCAGCTCGTCGAGATCGTGACGCCAGATCTGGAGCTCCCCCCCCATCACGTAGCCGAAGGCCTTGCCCTCCTCGGTCTCCCAGCGCAGCCAGGGCAGGCCGGTCGCCGGATCGAGCGCCTCGTCCGCGGTGGAGCCGATGAGGCCGGGCACCACCACCTCCTCGCTATCCTCGGTGACGCGCACCAGCTCGAAGCTCGAGCCGCTGACCTTGTAGGCGAGCCAGAGGGCCCCTGCGTCGTCGAGACCGCCGTCGGTGGCCAGGGCGGTGTCCACCACGCCGGTCGAGGAGAAGAGCTCCTCGACGATGAGGGCGCCGCCGGCGAGGATCGAGCGGTAGATCCCGCTGTCCATGCCGTCGACCCCCAGGATGGTGGGCCCACCCTCGGAGGTGATGACCTTGGCGTTGCCGAAGCTCGGGAAGAGCACCTCGGCCGTGTGGCCCGCGAGGCCGGGGTAGAGCGCGAGCAGGTTCGTCGTGCCGTGGAGCACCAGGGCGTAGAAGACACCAGCGTCGTCCACCCAGCCGTCGTGGGCGATGGTATTCGCCGACGAGGGCAGGTCGTCGACCTCGGAGCTCACGCTCGCGGTCCTGAAGGTGCGGCAGAGCTCGAGGCCGCCCTTGGTCCCGCTGGAGGTCTGGCGGCCCACCGCTCCCAAGCGTCCCGAGGGCGAAGGGAAGAAGGCGGTCGCCACGGTCTTGTCACAGGACCAGAAGATCTCCTTGCTCGAGGAGGTCTCCGGATCCCACCACCAGGTGGTGTGCTGTCCCTCGTCGCCCATAGCCGAGATGTAGATCTCGTCGCCCGCCAGGTGGATCTCGACATCGTCGTCGTTGCCGGGGAGCACGGTCTGCTTTGAGCCGGTGGCAGGATCCCACCAGACCAGGACGTGGTCGCCCGCGCCCGCCACCTCGAAGAACCACTGCCCCGCCGAAGGACCTTCGAGGACGAGCACTGCGCTTTCCAGATCGCTCGAGGCGCAGGACTCGGTCCCCTCGATCTCGAAGGACTCGACGATCTCGACAACATCCGCACGCACGATGGTCGAATAGTCGTTGGCCAGGAACCGGCGACAGAACCAGGGGCCCCCGGTCTCCGGATCGAGGGCGAGGCGCCTGAG